>NZ_JAILZZ010000026.1:0-38608 GCF_023512215.1 Kyrpidia sp.
CTAAAGCGAAAGTAACCAGGCTGCATGATAAGATTGCCAATCAGCGGAAAGACTTCTTGCACAAGATTTCCCACGGCATAGTCCAAAAATATGACTGGATCGCCGTCGAGGATTTGTCGGTTAAGAACATGATGAAGAATCACCATTTCAGCAAGAGCATCGCCGACGCTGGCTGGAGCAAGTTCATCAGCTACATCGAATATAAAGCCAAAAAGTTCGGCAAGGTTCTAGTGAAAGTTCCTCCAGCCGGCACGTCCCAAACCTGTGTATGCGGGCATCCAGTTCCCAAAGACCTAAGCGTCCGGATACACCAATGCCCGCATTGCGGGCTGACCGCCGACCGGGACGTGGTCTCGGCGATGGTCATCCTGCAAAGGGCGAATTAGGCAAGATCTGAGTAGGGCTGGAAGCACCCGAACTTACGCCTGCGGAGATTGTGTAAGACCCATGTGGCTACGGTCGATGAACCAGGAAGCTCCCGCTTCTAAGCGAAAGCGAAGGCGGGAGAGGCTTCACTAAACTCCAAAGGGATGTCAGCGACAACCCGTATCCCGGCCCGGGGTTTTGGGCTGTGATCTTGTGGAGGTGATCGCCGTGGCCGGCGAAATGAAAGCGATTGTGTTGACGTCTTCAGGAAATCTCATCGAAACTGAAGTGCCAAAACCGGCGCCCGGGGACCGCGATCTTTTGGTGGAGGTTCGCGCCGTGTCGGTGAATCCCGTGGATACCAAACAGCGGGCAGAAGAAGGGAAACTCCGGATCCTGGGTTGGGATGTGGCGGGTATCGTCCGGGAGGTGGGTCCGGCCTGTACGCTCTTTCGCCCGGGTGACGAAGTCTATTACGCCTGGGACATCACCCGACCTGGCGGTTTCAGTGAGTATCACGTCGTCGATGAGCGGCTGGTGGGGCCTAAACCCCGAACCTCAGATTTTGCCCAGGCGGCGGCGCTGCCCCTGACCACCCTGACCGCGTGGGAGGGGCTGTTTGAAAAATTAGGTGTGCAAGCGAACGGTGGAGCGGACAAGAGGATTTTGATCGTCGGGGCGGCGGGTGGAGTGGGTTCCATGGCTGTACAGCTGGCGCGGTGGGCGGGACTTGAGGTGATCGGCACCGCATCCCGACCGGAGTCGACCAAATGGGTGAGGGAGTACGGCGCCCACCATGTGATCGACCATTATGAACCGTTTCGGCCGCAGCTTGAGGCGCTGGGGATATCCGGGGTCGACGCGGTCTTTTGTCTTAACGTGGTGGAGCCCAATTGGGATGCCATGTTAGATGTTTTGGTGCCGGGTGGGAAGTTGTGCACCATCCTCCCGCCCACCTCCCCGGTCAATCTGCGGCCGCTGTTTGACAAGAGTCTTACCTGGGCCATGGAAGGCATGTTCACGCGTGCCCGGTTTCGAACTCCGGATATGCAGGAACAACATCGCATCCTCGCGGAGGTATCGGGCTTGGTGGACTCGGGAGAGATCCGGACGACGATGAATCGCTATTTGTCCCCGATCAGCGCCGCCAACCTGGAAAGAGCCTTCGCCGAAATTCGCTCAGGCCACAGCATTGGAAAAATCGTACTGGAGTCCTTTGCATGAAGGGGGCGGACCGAAGCCGGTCCGGCCCTGCGCGTCATCGCTCCAGAACCACTTTTCCCCAAGTCCGTCGGGAGGCCAGGCGGGCGAGGGCTGCGGGCAGCTGCTCAAAGGGGAATCGGTGGTGGACAAGGGGCCGGATGGAACCCTGCTGGTAGAGGGCGATTAGATCCCGGTGCGCCTCCCGGACCGCCTCGGGGAAGAGGCGCTGAAAGAGTCCCCAGTGCACCCCCCAGATGGCGTAGTTTTTCACCAGGGCGTGGTTGGTGGGAGCCTGGGCGATGCGCCCGCCGGCGAATCCCACCACCAGGATCCGCCCTTCAAAGGCAATGCAGCGGCGGGACTGGTCGAACACATCCCCGCCCACCGGGTCGAAAATAACGTTTGCCCCCTTGCCTTGGGTGGCCATTTTGACGGCCTCGACAAAATCATGTTCTCTGTAGTCGATCGCCAAGTCGGCGCCGAGTTCTCGGCAAATGTTCACTTTCTCCCGGCCGCCCGCTGTGGCGATCACTCCGGCGCCTGCCGCCTTGCCGAGCTGGATCGCCGCCGACCCGACTCCGCCGGCTCCGGCGTGTACCAGGAGCACCTCGCCCCGCTGAAGCCGGGCCAGCCGATGCAAGGCGTATTGAGCCGTGTGAAAGCTGATGAAAAAGGCGGCGGCTTCCGCCGGCGGCATCGATTCCGGCACGGGGTATACGCGGTCGGCCGGTACTTTGATCTGTTCGGCGTAGCCGCCCTCTGGCAAAGCGGGGAGGGCAATCACCCGGTTCCCGACGGGCAGGTCCACCCCCTCTCCCGAGGCTCGGATGCGACCGGTCACCTCGGCTCCGGGGGTAAAGGGAAGCGGGGGCTTTTCTTGGTAGGTACCGGCACACAGGAGGAGGTCAAGAAAATTGACTCCCGCGGCCTCGACGTCGATCAACACTTCTCCCGCTTGCGGGACCGGCGCCGGCCTCTCTTCCAGGCGGAGTACTTCTTCCGGATTTCCAAGCTGATGCACCACCCAGGCTCGCACAGGCGAACACCTTCCTTCCGTGACATTGCCTATAGCAAATCATCCATTTTGACGTGTCCCTTCAGGAGATTTCGGGAGATGATGAGGCGCTGGATCTCATCCGTGCCGTCGTAGACGCGCCACAACCGGACCTCCCCGTACCATCGTTCGATGGGCAACTCCTTCGTGTACCCCATTCCCCCATGAATCTGCAACACCCGATCCACCACGCGGTTGCCCATGTTGGAACCGTAGAGCTTCGCCATGGAGGCGTAATGCCGGTTATCCATCCCCTGATCCAGCATCCACGCAGCGCGAAGCACCAACCATTTGGCCGCTTCGATTTCCACCGCAGAGTCGGCGATCATCCATTGAATGGCCTGGCGTTCGGCGATGGGTTTTCCAAAGGTATACCGCTGGTGGGAATAATCGATGGCCATTTGCAGGAGCCGCCGGGCGGCCCCCACCGCTGTGGCACCCACGTGCCACCGGGCGTACCCGATCCACTCCAGGCCGAGATTGTAGCCTCCATGAAGCTCACCCAAGATGTGATCTTCCGGGACCCGCACGTTATCGAACACCAGCGACGCCGGACTCCATTCCCCCATCGTCGGGATGGGGGTTGAGGTCCAACCCATTTCCCGATCCACGAGGAAACAGGTGACCCGCCGACGCGGGGGACCGTCCGGGTCGGTTACCGCAAAGACCATCGCGAAGTCGGCTTCATTTCCTCCTGTGATAAAAATCTTCTCCCCATTCAAGATCCACTCATTGCCGTCTTTCGTGGCGCGCATCCGGATGCCCTGGGTGTCCGAACCGGCTCCCGGTTCCGTGAATGCGAAACAGGAGCGGCGCTCGCCGTTAATGGTGGGAATGAGATACTGTTTTTTCTGTTCTTCATTACAATAGTACAAAATGTTGTCGGCCCATCCGCCGAAGCGAAAGGGCACGAACGTTCTCCCCAGTTCGATGGTGATGAGGGCCTGCATGAGGTGGCCGAGGTTCGCTCCGCCGTACTCTTCGGGTGTATTGATTCCCCAGAAACCCATCTCCTTTGCCTTAAGTTGCAGGTCTTTCAATTCTTCCCGGGACATCCCTGGCTTCCCTTCCCGTTCGTTTCGCAAGACCTGCTGTTCAAGGGGGATCAGTTCCCGTTCGACAAACCGGCGTACCGTCTGTTGGACCATTCGTCAATTGGAAATCCATCGCATTGCCCCCTTCCGAACTCCAACCTGGTTGCTTCGTTATAACGACCGGCCGGTTGCTTCATGGTAAACTTGGATTCGTTCCAACAGTCCATATCCCCTACTCTATTTGTATTGTACAAAAAATGCGCCAATCGGTATAGTGGATCTAGGCGGAGTGTCGTCCGATGCGGCATCGCCAAGTTTAACCGGGAGGGAGCGGGATGCGAGAGAAAACACAGGTACGGGTGTTTTGTGATTTCCACGAGCCAGTACGTCACAAAAGAGATGTACCCTCAAGATCTGTATGGCCAGGACGATTTAGAGAATTTTCCTGAAGAGATTTCCCGGGGCGGGACGGCAATTGTTGACCCGTTCGGGCAATACATCGAGGGCCCGTTGTACTCCCGGGAAGGAATTTTGTACGCGGACTTAGATCTCGGTTTGTTGGATGAGGTCCATTAGGAGTTCGATCCCATTGGGCACTACTCCCGTCCAGACGTATTCAGGCTTGTCGTGAACGAACCACCCCAGCGTTGATCTTAGTGAAAATTTTTCAAAACTGCCTGCATAAGGGGGATGCCTCGTGATTCAACGCCCTTCACTGGAACAATTGGACCGCATCGCGCGTGCGTATGGGCTGGGCTTGGGACCGGAGGATTTAATAGAGTTTCGCAATCTGGTGTCGGCGGCGCTGGCTTCCTATGACCGGGTTCACGACATGGTGGAACCGAAGCCGCCAGTCACCTATTCGCGGTCGGTGGGCTATCGCCCAGGCGAGGAGGAAAATCCGCTTGGAGCCTGGTACTGGAAAACGAAAGTTCCGGGAGCGTCGGAAGGGAAGCTCTCCGGTAAGCGGATTGTTCTGAAAGATAACGTGAGTTTGGCCGGAGTGCCGATGATGAACGGGACTTCGGTGTTGGAGGGCTATGTGCCCGATGTCGATGCGACGATCGTGACCCGGATTCTCGACGCCGGGGGTGAGATCGTCGGGAAAGCGGTGTGTGAGCATCTGTGCTTTTCCGGCAGCAGTTTTACGTCTGACACGGGCCCGGTGAGAAATCCTCACGACCCGTCGCGGTCAGCGGGGGGGTCGTCCAGCGGAAGTGCCGTTCTTGTGGCCACCGGGGACGTGGACATGGCCATCGGTGGCGACCAGGGGGGATCGATTCGGATCCCCAGTTCCTGGTGCGGGGTGTATGGGCTGAAGCCCACCTATGGTCTCGTGCCCTACACCGGGGTGTTTCCGATTGAGCAAACCATCGACCACGTGGGTCCCATTGCCGGCACCGTGGCGGACGTGGCCCTCCTGCTCGAGGTCATCGCCGGACCTGATGGCCTCGACCCACGCCAGAGGGATCTGGAAGCAAAACCGTACAGCCAACTGCTCGGCGGAGACCTGAGCGGGATGCGGATTGGCGTGGTGCGGGAAGGCTTTGGATGGGAAGCGTTGTCTGAGCCCGACGTGGATGAGGCGGTCCGGGAGGCGGCGCACGCCTTTGTCCAGTACGGGGCCTCGGTGGAGGAAATCTCGATTCCAATGCATCGGGACGGGCTTCACATCTGGAACGTGATCGGAACCGAGGGTACCTTGGACATGATGATCCGCGGGCACAGTCAAGGAACGAACTGGAAGGGCTTTTATCAGACCAGCCTTCTCGATGTGTATGCCCGGGGTCTGAAGACCCGGGCGGTGGATCTCACCGATACTGTGAAGATGGTGATCCTGGCAGCCCAGTACATGCAGGAGATGTATCACGGAAGATATTATGCCAAAGCCCAGAATCTCGGGCGGCAGTTGAGGGCGGAATATGACGCCGTCTTGAAAACCTACGATGTACTGATTATGCCCACGACGCCGATGAAAGCGACGCCCATCCCCGGGCCGGAGAGCAGCCGGGAGGAGCGGGTGGCCCGGGCGCTGGAGATGATCGTCAACACCGCTCCCTTCGATGTGACCGGACACCCGGCGATGAACGTGCCCTGCGGGCGGTCGGGCGGACTTCCCGTGGGGATGATGCTTATCGGGCGCCACGGGGAGGATGAGGTGGTCCTTCGGGCCGCCTATGCCTTTGAACAAGACCGCGGTCAGATTTAGGACAGAAACCTTTCTGAATCAGGGATATTTGAGATATAAAAAATGACGTAGAATGAGGAAAATATCTTGCATAATGGAGATAGTCCGGTTAAAATGGCGATAGAGAACTCCTAGGGTTCCGCGTTTGGCATGAAAGATGACAAACGGACCGGTCCGAGAGGAGTTCGCGCCGAAGCCGGCGTCACACGGAGGGATAAAAGCCCGGGAGGTTTTTATCCCTCCGTATTTTTTTCGAAAGGAGAGGGAAGCGGTGAGTTTCTACCACAACCACGGCGGGCGTTACCGCCATCCTTTGGAGGAGCCGTCCTTTGACAAAGAGGGATTGGATGGATATTCAGCGGCTCTCGCCGAGGCTGCCCTGCCGACGGTGCGAAGCGAGGAAGAGATCCGGCGCGCCATTGAAATGGGGCTGGAGGCGGCTCCGAGCATCGGGGATCGCACGATCTCTTGTTTCAGCCGGGGAGAGCTTCCCCACTGGGCGGGGATCAACACCTTTCTCAAAATGCCCTATCTCGAGAACGTCCACGAAGTGGATCAATATGACATTGCGATTCTGGGTGCGCCCTTTGATATCGGAACGACCTATCGGGCGGGTACACGGTTCGGCCCCCAGGCAATCCGCCGGATTTCGGCCCTATATACCACGTACAATTACGAACTCGGGGTGGATCTGAGGGAGCAAGTGAAAATCTGTGATCTCGGTGATGTGTTCACGGTGGCGAACATCGAGAAAAGTTTCGACCAGATCACCAAAGCTGTGTCCCATGTGATGAGCAAAGGGACCATGCCGATTATTCTGGGAGGGGATCACGCCATCGGGTACCCGTGCCTGCGGGGTGTGGCAGAAAACGTGGACGGTAATGTCGGAATTATTCATCTGGATCGTCACGTGGATACCCAGGAAAAAGACATGGATGAACGAATGCACACCACGCCTTGGTTTCATGCCACCAACATTCCGAACGCTCCAGCCTCGAACCTGGTTCAGATCGGGATCGGCGGTTGGCAGGTACCCCGGGCCGGGGTTAAGGTGGCCCGGGACCGGGGAACGACGATTCTCACCATCCATGATGTCGAGGACATGGGGATCGAGAAAGCGGCGGAGATCGCCCTGGAAGTTGCTTGGAAAGGGGCGAAAGCCGTCTATCTCAGTTTTGATATCGACTCTGTGGACGCGGGGTTCGTGCCGGGCACCGGCTGGCCGGAACCGGGAGGATTCCTGCCCCGGGAGGCGCTGAAGCTCCTACAGTTGGTGGCAAAAGAGGGGGTGTGCGCCATGGAAGTGGTGGAAGTGTCCCCCCCTTATGACATCAGCGACACGACAGCACTCTTGGCGGTGCGGGCCGTGGTGGATGTGATCGCGACGATGGTGGCACATGGAAAAATCGGAGGGCGGTGAGGGGAGATGGCCAGGGGCACGCGGATTTTCTACGCCAGTGATATCCACGGATCGGAGCGTTGCTTTCTCAAATTTCTGGGTGCCGCAAAATTTTACGGAGCCCGGGTGTTGATTCTGGGCGGCGACATCACGGGGAAGGTGGTGGTGCCGCTGATCCACCGGGGAACCGGGTATGAGGCAAATTTTCTCGGCCGCATGCACCGGGTGGAATCGGCGGAAGAGATCGAAGCCCTGGAGAAGGCCATCCGTTTTAACGGTTTTTACCCGGTGCGCTTGGAACCGGACGAATACGAAGCAATCTCCGCCGATGAACTCCGGCAGAGCGAACTCTTTCGGGAGTTGGTCCTCGCATCCTTGCGGAGATGGATGGAATTGGCTGAAGAGCGGCTCAAAGGGCTCGGGGTGCGGTGTTTCGTCAATCCGGGAAACGATGACGAGTCCTTTGTGGATGAAGTACTGGGAGAGAGCGACTATGTGGAAAACATGGACGGAGGGGTGGCGCGTATCGACGAGGAGCATGAAATGGTGGTGGTGGGCTACAGTAATCAGACGCCCTTCGACAGTCCTCGCGAGATGCCCGAAGAGGAGCTGGAACGGCATATCGTGGCCCTGGCGGAGCAGTTGGAGACGCCTCACAGGGCGGTGTTCACTCTCCACGTTCCGCCGCACGGAACCGGGTTGGATCATGCACCCCTGTTGCGGGATGGGCAGGTGGTCACCCGGGGTGGTCACACGGTCATGACGCCGGTGGGGAGCACGGCAGTGCGCCGGGCGATCGAGCAATTTCAGCCTTTGCTCGGGCTCCACGGCCACGTACATGAATCCCGCGGGGCCCGGCGCTTGGGGAAGACGCTCTGCATCAACCCAGGGAGTGAGTACGGAGAAGGAGTGCTCCACGGGGCCATCGTGAACCTCGCCCGGGACAAGGTTCAGGGGTATCAATTGGTGACCGCATAGACATGGACCCGCTAGTGTTGAGCAGACGCGAGCGTTTTGTTGGGCGCTTCATCCCCGGCCTCATGGGGCCGGGGATGAAAAAGATGGGATGAGAGGGGAGGCGCAGGAGCGTGGTTGGAAATTTTACCCGGAAAGCCACTGGCTTGGTGCGACAAGCGAGGGCATCGGACGTTTTTATCTACAATGTGAATTTTATTAATATCGCCATCGGGGTCGCGTTCATGCTCCTCTTTATGCCGACGGATGCGTACCCCGGGGTGAACATGTACGTATCGACGCTCGTTTGTTTTCTCGCGGTGGTGTGCTGCAGCTTGGTGTACGCGATGTTTGCCGGGGCCATGCCCCGATCCGGAGGGGAGTACGTGTACGTCAGCCGGTCGCTCTCGCCGGTCTGGGGCTTTGTAGCGAATTGGAATTACACGATCTGGAGCTTTTTATACATTGGAATTCCCGCTGCATTTCTCGGCAAGTACGGGATCTCCTCCCTGTTCCGGAGTTTGGGGGCGTATTTTGAAGCGCCCCATTTGGTTCAAATCGGGGATTGGTTCACCAGTCCCCTTGGGGTCTTTGTGAGCGGGGCGGTGCTCATTATCCTGTATGTAATTTTATTTTCCATCGGGATCAATGTTTACATGCGGTTGCAACTCTATTTGTTCATCCTGGCTTCGGTGGGCTTGGTCGCGATCCTGGTGGTGTTCGCCACGTACCAGGGATCCATGGCCGATGCGTTCAACCTGTATATGTCGAAATTGACCGGCCATCCGGATGCGTACTCTGCAGTCCTGCAAGGAGCTGGGCCGGCACCGGAGGCGCCCGGCTTCAGTTGGCATTCCACGCTCAGTGCGACGACGTGGCCCTTTACGGTTTTGGGCTTTAGCATTGCGTCCGCGTACATTGGCGGAGAGATCAAGGGGGCGAATCGCGCCCAGCTGATCGGCATGCCCGGGTCGCTGGTGTATTCCACGGTGTGGATCTTGGTGCTGGTCTGGGCGGTGGTGCACGTGGCGGGCCTTCCGTTTTTGCGGGCCCTGGACACGGCCGATCTCCAGTCGCTCGGCATCGGTTTTACCCCGACCTTCGCGGAGATCGGCGCCATGTTGACCTCCAATCTCTTGCTCATTCTCCTCATGGGGGTCGGGTTTTTGCTGTGGACCTTCGCCTGGATGCCGATCTACATCCTCACCACCACGCGAAACCTCATGGCCTGGGCCCTGGATGGGCTTGCACCTGGGAAGCTGTCCGCTGTGAGCGACCGCACCCACGCGCCGGTCTGGTCGATCGGGGTTTCGGGGCTTCTCGGCCTGATCCTTCTCTACGTCTATGCCTATACGCCTTCCTTTGCGACTATCGCCGGATTTTTTGGCCAGGTCTTCACGTTTTTGCTGACCTCGGTGGCCGCCATCGTTTTTCCGTTTCGGCAAAAAGCGATGTTCGAGGCCTCCCCCATCAACTGGCGATTCGGGGGCGTTCCGGTGCTGTCGATTCTCGGTGCCATCAGTATCATCGGCCTGGGGTTGATCGAGTGGGCTTTTCTGAATGATCCCAACTCCGGCATCAGTGTGGCTCATCCCACGATGCTTCTCATCAATGTGGCGGTGTTTTTGTCGGGGTTTGTGTATTACGGGATTGTGCGATGGATTCGTTCCCGGCAGGGAATCGATTTGGGCCTCGTGTTTCAAGAGATCCCTCCGGAATAAAACCGGGATGGCGTCGCCGGTTTGGCCGAAAGGTGCCGTTGTCGGGGCATACAGATCGGGAGGGGATAAAGATGAATGAGCCGGTGCCGACGAAGGATTGGGCGGAGGATCTCGTTCTAGAGTTGGCTCACAAAGAACGGGGCGTCCGGCTGCTCGGCGGGCGGGCGGTTCGGTATCATGTCCTGGGGAAAGTTCCGGATACGCTGGTTCGGCCGCCCGGGGACGTGGATCTGTTCACCGTGTCGGAACATCGCCGGGATGTGCAGCAGTGGCTGGAATCGATGGGACTCAGGCCGGAAAAGGAGTTCAATCTACTGAACGGCCGAAGTCGGCTGATGTATTGGCGGGGGAAAGAAAAAATCGACGTGTTCATTGACGAGTTTCGCATGTGCCACGCCTTGGACCTTCGCGGCCGATTGCCTGTCCAAGAAGTGACCTTGCCCGTGGCAGACCTGATGTTGACCAAGCTGCAGGTGGTGGAGTTCACGGAAAAAGATATGCGGGATGTCTTGGCTTTGTTGTCCGGGGTGCCGTTCGTCGATCGAGACGAGCCGGGAGCGTTCAATACCCGGTTTTTTGCCGACACTCTGGCCCGGGACTGGGGATTGTGGCGCACGGTGACGAGAAATTTGGATGTTCTTCTCGAGCGGTTGCAGGATTTTGTGGTGGAGGCGTCGATTCGGTTGGAGCTAGAGGAGCGGATCCGCCAGTTGGCAGAGGTGGTGGAGCGCACTCCGAAGACGATGAAGTGGAAGTGGCGGGCCGCGGTGGGAGAGCGGTTGAAGTGGTACGAGTTGCCCGAGGAGCCGTGAATTCGTGAATGGAGCACGAGCAAGGGGAGCGGGATTTGTCGAGTCCCGCTCCTTTCGTTATCATGGGGGCGATCAAGGCGATTTTCAGGCGGGAAGGAAGAATGGGATTGAAAAAGATTGAGGCGATTATTCGTCCGGAAAAGTTGCAGGCGGTGATTGCAAAGCTGCATGCGGCTGGAATCTTTGGATTCACGGTCAGCCAGGTTCAAGGCCGGGGTCAACAGCGCAGTTCGGCAGGGGTGTATCGGGGGCACGTGTATCAAATCAGCCTGCACCCGAAGGTGAAGGTGGAGATGGTCGTCTCCGATGCCTATGCGCAGAAGGCGGTGCAGTCGATTGTCCAGGCGGCGCAGACCGGGGAGGCGGGAGACGGGAAAATTTTTGTCCTGCCGGTGTATGAAGCGTACAACATTCGCACCGGTGCGCCCGACGAAACGATCGATGATATGCGGTCCACAAAATAATCGATAACATGTAATGAAAGATGACAAAACTGCTTGCGAATACCCCTTTCGGTCGCGTATACTGGCATCGTATTTTCTCTGACGTTGGAGGGGAGAGATGTGACGGTACCGGAAGGGTTGAACACTGTGTGGGTCGTGCTGGCGGCGGCGATGATTGTGTTCATGGAGGGCGGGTTCAGCCTTTTGGAGGCGGGTTTGGTGCGGACCAAAAACGCCGTAAACGTGACGATGAAAATTTTTGTGGATCTCACCTTTGGGGCTTTGGCCTATTATGCGGTGGGACTCGGACTTATGTTTGGTGCGGATCACTTTGGTTGGTTCGGGTTGGCTTTACCCTCTGGGGTGATGGGGCCCGAGGGAGTTCCCACTGCCGCTTATGCATTATTTCAGATCGCTTTCGCCATGGCGGTGGCGTCGATCGTGTCCGGGGCCGTCGCCGAGCGGATGAAATTTTCGGCGTATATCGTGGTGACCATGTTGGTCTGCGGTCTAATCTATCCGTTGTCCGGCCACTGGATCTGGTCTTCGGGGGGCTGGTTATCTCGACTCGGGATGGAGGATTTTGCCGGATCGGCGGCGATTCACGCCATGGGGGGATTTTCCGCCCTGGCCCTGGCCGCGGTGCTCGGGCCCAGGCGCCAGCGATTTGGTTCAGATGGAGAGGTCAACGTCTTTGCTCCAAGTAACATTCCCCTGGCTTCGGCGGGGGCGTTTATTCTGTGGTTTGGGTGGTTCGGGTTTAACGCGGGCAGTACATTGAACGCCCTGGACGTGCGGCTTCCCATGATTGCTCTTCACACCTTTCTAGCGGCGGCGGCCGGCGGGGCGGCGGCGATCCTCGTGAGCATGGCGCGCTTTAAGGTTTCCGATCCGAGCATGGCGATCAATGGTTCCCTGGCGGGACTAGTGGCGATCACGGCGGGTTGTGCCTTTGTAGGGACGGGTGCCTCGGTGATGATTGGCGCGGTGGCCGGGGCCTTGGTGGTTTGGGCGACGGGATGGGTGGATCGGATGAAGGTGGATGATCCGGTGGGGGCGGTGGCGGTTCACGGATTCGGCGGCCTCTGGGGTGCGGTGGCGGTGGGGTTGTTCGATGTACGCCAAGGGATCTTGACCACCGGTGATGCCCATCTGCTGCTCGTGCAAGGGTTAGGCGCTGCGGTGGCGGCGGTGTGGGGGTTTGCGGCCATGTTCGGAATTGGCACTCTTCTCGATAAAATTATGGGGCTTCGTGTGGCGCCGGACTTGGAGGAGCAGGGGTTGGACCTGGCCTTCCATGGCATTCCGGCGTACAATGAGCTGGAGCGGTTTACAAATTGGCCGGAGGGGCCGGGACATGGCGCGGCCGAAGATCCTGAGCCGGTGAAACCGGTGCTTGGCATGGGGGTGGAGCCGGCTCCGTCCGATCGGGCATGAGATTTGTACCCGTTTTAGCCATGCTGTCCCGCGACAAACCGGCCGAAGGGTTTGTCCGGGAAGCGCCCCGAGCCGAATTCCCTCATGAGCTTGTTCAGGGACGGGTCCCAGTAAACCGGTTTTCCGCGCAAGAGGGTGGCAAGAATCTTTCCTCGAAATGTCCGACCGATGAAGGGGCTGTGCGGGTGACGATAATAGAGATCCTCCCGGCGAAGGGTCCACGGCGCGTCGAGGTCCACGAGGACCAGGTCGGCGTCCGAACCGGGCGCGATGGTGCCTTTTCGGGGATAAAGGCCGAACCGCTTTGCCGGGTTGGTGGCGGTGAGGGCAGTCAGGGTCTCGAGGGGCACTCCGCGCCTGTGGTAGCCTTCCTCCAGAAGCACGTTGAGGGCGGTTTGGGCGCCGGAAATGCCGCCCCAGACGCGAAAAAGGTTGCCTTCGGGATCCTCTTTCATGGAAGGTGGACAAGGGGAGTGATCCGATCCCACGGTGTCCACCAGCCCCGCCCGGACGGCCTGCCAGAGAGCTTCCACTTCGTCCCGTCCTCGCAAGGGGGGAGCGCATTTGGCCACGCCGCCGAGTTCTTCCAGGTCGGCGACAGTCAGGGATAGGTAGTGGGGGCAGGTTTCCACGCTCACGTCCACTCCGGCCTCTCGCGCCGCCCGGATCCGGCGGACCACATCCGCGCTGCTCGCGTGGACGACGTGCAGGCGGCACCCGGTCAGACGGGCGATGGCAAGGGCGCGTTCCACAGCTTCCAGTTCGGAGACCACGGGGCGGGAGGCTTCGTAATCTCGGGCTGAAACCCGCCCCTGGGACAGAAAAGATTCGGTCAGGCGGCGGGTGATCCAGGAACTTTCCGCATGGACGGCGACCACGGCGCCCAGGCGGGCTGCAATGTCCATCCCCGCCCACAGGGAGTCGTTGTCCACAGCGGGAAAATCGTCGGTTCCAGCGTCGGTCATGAAGGCTTTGAAACCGATCGCCCCGCACTGGCTAAGTTCGGTTAACTCCTCAGCATTTCCGGGAATGAGCCCTCCCCACAGTCCGTAATCGATGAAAGATTTCGCCTCGGCGACCTTTCGTTTTTCCTCAAAGTGACTCCTGACTGTCACGGGCGGGGTGCTGTTCAGGGGCATGTCAAAAAACGTTGTCACCCCACCGGCTGCCAAGCTCATGGTTCCCGTCGTGAACCCTTCCCAGTCTGCCCTTCCAGGTTCGTTCAAGTGGACATGGGCGTCGATGAGTCCAGGGAAAATGTACAAGCCTGTGGCGTCGATTTCCCGGTCCAATGTGGACGTCTGAGTTAATTGACTCTCCATAGCGACCACAGTACCGTGTCGAATCCGGAGATCCGCTCGCCGAGTGCCCTCCGGTGAAACCACAGTGCCCCCGCGAATCACCAAATCACCTTCATCTCTCATTCCCGCCGACTCCTTTCCGAAGAAGATCGTACAACGTCATGGTGAGGATTTTGGCGGCTAGGACCATATCATCGATGCGCACGTGTTCATCCGCCCGGTGACCGCCCGCCTCGGCCAGGGTCCTCGGGCCCGCTCCAAAGAGTACCACCGGAATCCCCGCTTCGGCAAAATGCCGGGCGTCGGTATAAAGAGGCACCCCGTGGATATCCGGTTCCCGTCCCCCCATGACGGTCGTCCAGTTCTTTTTGAGGGTTTGGATGAACCGGGACTCCGGCGGGGTTGGACGCAGCGGTTTGGCGTATAAAATCCGCTGGATGTCCACTCGGACGGGCCGGGAGCTGACGGCCTCTTCGATCAACCGGCGAATTTCATTTTCCACTTGGTCTCCATCTTCTTCTGGGATGAGGCGGCGATCTAGGCGAATGACGCACTCATCCGGAACCACATTCGTATTGATTCCGCCGCGGATCAGGCCGACGACCAGAGTCGGGGACCCAAGTCCCGGGATCTTGGAGCGCCGCTCTGCCAAGCGGTCGCGATACTGGTAAAGCTCGTGCAACACCTGCGTCATCGCCTCAAGGGCATCCACACCCAACTCGGGCTCGGCGGCATGGGCCGATCGGCCTTGCAACCGCACTTCAAGGTGAAGACAGCCCCCGTGCGCATTGACGATGGAGTGGGTGAATCCCGCCGTGATGGCCACGTCCGGCCGGATGGTTCCTTCGGCGAGCAAGCGGGCGGGGCCGATGGTGCCCCCCGCCTCCTCGTCAAAGGTGAAAACAAGGTCCACTTGTCCGGAAAGTGGAGCCGTCACGATGTGGAGAGCGGATGCCGCATAGGTGTACACGGCGATGTCAGATTTTGACACAGCCGCCCCACGGCCATAGACGGCCCCTTCCACCACGTCTCCGCCGTAAGGATTTCGGGTCCAGCCGAGCCCGGGTGCCACGGCATCGCCGTGGGCGTTAAGGCCGACCACGGGCCCGGATCCATCCCCGAAGGCCATGCGGGCCACTACGTTGGCAACGCGGACCATGCCCACGCTCTCCACCCGCTCTTGGGGTACGGGCAAAAGCTGAACGTCATCCAGAGGGAACGCCTGGAGGTGCCTGTACAACCAATCTGCTATCCTTTGACAATCACCGGGCGGGTTATCCGCCGGGATGCGGATCAACTCTTGCAAGAATGCCACCATCTCGTGGCGATGGGCGTCGATCCAAGCGCACAGTCGCTCTTTGTCTGCTTCGCTTCCCGGAGCGTGACCGTCATTCGGGCCTTCTCGCGTCGACAGATTCATTCAGGGCACCTCCGCCTCTTCGGTTTGTCCCGTTGAGCCTGCTTTAGGGTGGCTGTCCATGGCTTGCAATACCGCTTCCAGGAAGACTGAGACGCCGATCTCGATGTCCTCGGGTTCCACGTACTCCTCCGGGTGGTGACTGACGCCGCCGCGGCAGCGAACGAATATCATCCCGACTTCGGTGAGGTCGGCCATGGCCAGTGCGTCGTGTCCGGCTCCGCTCGGGATAAAAAGCGGCGGGTAACCATGATGGGTTATGGCCTCTGCCGCCGCCGCCATCAGCCGCGGAGAACACTGGACCGCCGGGGTGTCCAGGACGACTTCACAGCAAAAAGAAAGGCTCCCGTTTTCAGCGATACCCTCCGCTCTTTGGCAAATTTGCCTGAACACCCGCCGCCGTTCTTCGTCGTCCAAGCTGCGGACATCAAGCGTTCCCTCGACACGGCCGGGAATCACGTTGCTCGATCCCGGAAAGACCTGGAGATTCCCCACGGTCGCCACCGTGGAGGGGGACTCTCGGGCGGCCTCATCCACGGCCAGGATGATTTCTGCCGCCCCGACCAGAGCATCCCGCCGGGCATCCATGGGTACGGTGCCGGCGTGACCGGCCAGACCTTCAACCTGGAATCGGCCGCGTACGGCACCGGCGATGCCGCTGACGACTCCACACGGAAGATGTTCATTTTCCAAGATGGGCCCTTGTTCAATGTGCAGTTCCATGTAGCCGGCGATCTGTTCCGGATCCCGCCTGGCCGAGCGGAACGCCAAAGGGTCGAGGCCAAATTCGCGGAGGGCTTCAGCCAACGTGATGCCCCGGGCATCCCGGGCGTTCAGATCCTCTCCCAGCAACGTCCCCGCCATGGCCCGGCTTCCCAGCAGCGTGGTGTGGAAGCGAGCCCCTTCCTCGTCGCAAAATACCACCACCTCCAGGGGCAAAGCGGTCTGGACGCCAGATTCGAACAGCGCCTGGACGACCTCCAGGGCCGCCACCACCCCCAGCGTCCCATCAAAGGCTCCGCCTTCCATCACAGAATCCAGGTGGGATCCGATGAGGAAGGCGGGGCCACCGCGCCGGTGATGGGGATAGTGGCCGATGATATTCCCCAGGGCATCGACTCGGACCACCATCCCCGCCTCTTTCATCCACCTGCGAACCAAGAGGCCGGCTTGGCGGAATTCGGATGTGAACGACAACCGCGTAACCCCTCGTTTCCCTGCACTGCAATGAGCCAGTTCTTTGAGCCGGTGGAGCACCCGTTCCATCCGGATAGGAATCTCGAACATTGGCAACACCTCTGTTGGTGTATCCTACCCCTCGGGATGACCCCTGTCATTGGTCAGGTTCACCGGTTTCGCAGGCACGAATTATGTATGGTATCCAACTGTCTAACTTACTGACTTATTATGATATATAATATTACGCATAGGAGGTGATGAGGCGATGAATGTGAGGGATTTGTTGGCTATTCCGATTCTTGCCGATGCAAAGGTTGTAGCAGGGGCGTCAGGTCTTGCGCGAAATGTTCAATCAGTGAACATGATGGATGCGCCGGATATTATCGATTTTCTCAAACCAAACGAACTTTTGGTCACCACCGGATACGGCCTAAAAGATCGCCCCGGTGCCCTGGTGGATTTGGTCCGCCAAATGGCGCAAAAAGGCTGCGCCGGCTTGGGGATCAAGATCCGGCGATTCCTTCCGGAGACCCCCCCGGAAATGGTCCGGGCCGCCGATGAGTGGGCGCTGCCGATCATTGAACTGCCCTATCAGCCGTCCCTGGGGGAGATTGTGAACCAAACGATCAACTTCATACTGGAGAAGCGAGCAGAAGAATTGCGGTACGCCTTGGACATCCACCGCTCGTTTACAACCTTGGTGTTTCGCGGCCGGGGCGTGGGTGCTGTGGTGGAGAACCTCGGGGCGCTGCTCGGCTGTCCCGTTCAACTTCTGGACCCCGGGTTTCGGGTCATCGCCGCCTCTCCCGGCCACGGCAAACTTGACCCCAGGTGCCGGGATGCCCTTTTGACCCATTTGCGCAGCCTGAATGGATCCATACCTGACATGACCGCCTTTTCCCTCCTGGAGTCAACAAACCCACCCATGACCTTTACGCTGTTTCCCGTCCGCACCCATCGGCAGCAGAACGGTTTTCTCGTGGTTTACGGCTGCCCTTTTGAGTCCGGCGTCTATCCCCGACTGGCGGTGGAGCAAGCGGTGAATGTCATGGCTTTCGATTTGTTGAAGCGACAGGCGGTGGAAGAGAACACCCGACGGATGAAAAATGAGTTCTTCACAGATTTTTTGAGCGGGGACATCGGGTCCCGCCGGGAGATTATCAATTTGGGCAAACTTTACGGACTGCGGGAGAACCAACCCTACGTCTGTGCGGTTTGCCGCATCGACGATCGCTTGGAAGAGCAGGTCGGAGGGCTGGAGGAGCGGCGCCGGCGGCTGAGGGATGCGGTGTACGATCGCCTGGAGACGGCTCTCGAAGAGGTCACCTCGGGCGGAGTGCTGTTCACCCGGGGCGAGTCTTTTGTTTTGCTGCGACCGGCAAAAGAGTACGGGGTGCGGGAAGAACACGAGATGGCGGCGTGGCTGCGATCGGTTCAGGAGGAGATTGCCCGGTGGGTCGGCGTTTCTGTCTCCTTTGGTCTGAGTCCTTGCATCCGCCATTTTTATGAACTTCCCAGAGCCTATCGGGAGGGGGAGAGCGCTCTCCACATGGGCTATCGCTCCGGGCGCCGCCGGTTTATCCAACCCTACCGCGCCAAAGAGTTGGCCGATCTGTTTCGCTGGATTCCCAGAGAAGATCTCATCCAGTTTTACGAAAACTCCTTAAACGACCTGGCCCATCCTGCGGACAAAGAAAAATTGGATCTCTTGCACACCTTGTCGGTGTATCTTGACAATAACTGTCAGATAGCCGAAACGGCCAAGCAACTATATGTTCACCGGAATACGGTGGTGTATCGCCTGGACAAATGTAAGGAACTCATAGGCCGGGACCTGAAAGAACCGGATGTCACGCTGCGCCTGCGGGTGGCGCTGCTCATTCGGGGGCTGATGTACGGAAAAGAGGCCGAGGGGGTCCCGGGGAATCACGGCTAGAATCAACAGGTTGGCCGGCCACTTTTGGTCAACATGCATAATGACAAAGGAAGGGGCCGTTTTTAATATGTCAGATATATAAACTCACTAGGTTATAATATATTCCAAATGCGCAAGGGTTTGATGGAAAAGAGCAGCGACGTGCATGCGGTGGTGGGCGAAAATGGTCACCTTGACCCAGCTGAACGGGGCGACGAAACAAGAATTTACAGAGATGGTGGGTTGGGTGTTCGAGCATTCTCCCTGGGTTGCCGAGCGGGCCTGGGCAAGGCGGCCCTTCCGGTCCGTCGATCATTTATTTGCCGTGATGGCGGATGTGGTCAAAGGCTCAACTCGAGATGACAAGCTCGCGTTGTTCCGCGCCCACCCGGACCTCGGAGCCCGGGCCCGGATGTCTTCCGCCTCGCTGTCGGAGCAGCACCGAGCTGGTCTTCAGCAACTGAGTTTCGCCGAGTACCATTTGTTGACACGTCTGAATCGAGCCTATAGGGACAAATTCGGATTCCCCTTTATCCTCGCCGTTCGGGATCGCACTCCAAGGGAGATCCAAAAGGCCCTTGAGCAACGTCTGGCGGCGACCCAGGAGGAAGAAGAGCAACGGGCCCTGTCGGAGGTGTTGCTCATCGCATGGTTTCGGCTCAGGGACATGGGGATTGAGGAACGGTGAAAGGAGAGAAACGAAATGATCATGACAGGGACCATGACAAGTGGAACGGATCAACGGACGATGTATTACGGCAAGGGGGATGTTTGGGTTTATCGTTCTTACGCAAAACCCTTGAGGGGGCTGGGGCAGATCCCGGAGTCGGCATTTGCGGGCCGGCCCAACGTGATATTTGGCATGAACGCCCAGATGGCCGTGGAGGGAGAGGCATTTTTGCCTTCCTTCACCGAAGGGGACAACTCCATGGTGGTGGCCACCGATTCGATGAAGAATTTCATCCTGCGCCAGGCCGGGGCCTTCGAGGGGGCGACGGCGGAAGGTTTCCTGGAATTCGTGGCCGGAAAATTCCTGGAGAAATACGCCCATGTGTCAGGTGTTCGACTGTTCGGACGGCAAATTCCTTTCGACGAATTGCCCGTCCCCGAGCAGGAAGGATTTCGACCGGGAGAACTGGTTTTTCGTTACTCCATGAATGAGTATCCCACCGCTTTTGTGGCGGTTCGCCGGGGGCCGGAGGGACCCGTGGTGGTGGAGCACGCCGGGGGTGTGGCGGGGTTAAAACTGATCAAGATCAAAGGGAGCAGTTTTTACGGCTACATTCACGATGAATACACCACCCTGCCCGAGGCGCAGGACCGACCGCTGTTCATCTATCTTGACATCAAATGGAAATATGAACATCCCGAGGATTTTCGGGCCGAGCACCCGGAACGATACGTCGCGGCGGAGCAGGTGCGGGATATCGCCCACACGGTATTCCACGAACTCACCTCTCCTTCCATTCAAAATCTCATTTATCACATCGGCCGGCGGGTGCTGACCCGATTCCCCCAATTGCTGGAGGTTTCTTTTGAGGCGAACAACCGAACTTGGGAGACGGTGTTGGAGGAGGTGGAGGACCTCGCCGGGAAGAGGGCAGAGGCCAAAGTGTACACCGAACCTCGGCCGCCCTACGGTTTTCAGGGGTTCACCGTCACCCGGAAGGACCTTGAGGAGTGAGGGCCATCCCGATGAAAGGCCGATTGACCACCCATGTGTTGGATGTGGCGTGCGCCTGTCCGGCCGCGGGCCTTGCGGTGGAACTTTTTCGGATCATGGAGGACGGGCGGAAACAGTCCGCGGCCCGGGCGGTCACGGGTGCCGATGGACGACTGGAGCGGCCTCTTTTGGCCGGGGAGGCGATGCGCTCGGGGTTCTACGAAATCGTCTTTTTTCCCGGGGATTACTACCGCGGCAAGGGCGGGCCTCTGGCGGAGGCGGTGTTCTTTGACCGGGTTTCTGTCTCTTTGCGCATCGCAGATCCGGAGGAGGATCTCCACATCCCGTTATTGATCGCTCCGGGCGGGTACAGTGTGTACCGGGGAAAGGGCATTGAAAACGGCCGCGGGCCTTTCGTGGCTCCCAGCGTTGTGGGCATCGGATTTTGAGGGGGTGGGCTTCGGGATGAAAACGCGGATCCGGGGGGCCGACATCCTCACCATGAATGAGAAGGACGAAATGGTTCACGGGGACTTGCTCATTGAAGACGACCGTATTGTCGCGGTGGGTCGGGTTGAAGACGGTCAGGTGGACCGGGAGATCGACGCCCAGGGGAAACTGATCCTGCCGGGTTTCATTCATCTTCATGTGCACCTTTGCCAGACCCTGTTTCGGGGCCGGGCGGATGATCTGACGCTCCTGGACTGGTTGCGCACCCGGGTCTGGCCTCTCGAAGCCGCTCATGATGAGGAATCGATCTATCTGTCCGCCCTTCTTGGCATCGGGGAGCTGCTTCAGAGCGGAACCACCACCATTGTAGACATGGAGACGGTCCATTACACGGATGCCGCCTTCCGGGCGCTTCTTGATTCCGGAATCCGCGCCCTCTCCGGCAAAGTCATGATGGATTTCGGGGATGACGTTCCTCCGGGACTCGCCGAGAGTACAGACCAGTCGCTCCAGCAAAGTGTGGATTTATTGGAAAAATGGCATGGCCAAGGGGGCGGCCGTCTCCGCTACGCCTTTGCCCCGCGCTTTGTGGTCTCCTGTACGCAGTCCCTGCTGAGTCAAGTGCGGGATCTGGCCGATGAGTACGGGGTCTATGTGCACACCCACGCGGCGGAAAACAAAGATGAAGTGCTTCTTGTCCAACAGCGCCACGGCCTGCGCAACGTCACCTACCTCGACTCCATCGGCCTGGCCAACGAGGGGGTGATTCTTGCCCACTGCGTCTGGCTGGATGAGGAAGAGAAGGGGATTCTCGCGGAACGCGGGGTTCACGTGGCCCACTGCCCGAGTTCAAATCTGAAGCTCGCATCGGGCATTGCCGATGTCCCGGATCTGCTTCGAAGGGGCGTGTCGGTGGGCCTGGGGGCGGACGGGGCGCCCTGCAACAACACCCTGGACATGTTTCACGAAATGCGCCTGGCGGCTCTTATCCACAAACCCCGCTACGGCGCCACCGCCATGGACGCGCGAACGGTGCTTCGGATGGCCACGGTGGAAGGAGCCCGGGCCGTGGGATTGGCCCACGAGATCGGCAGCATCGAACCGGGGAAAAAGGCGGATCTGGTGATTCTCGATCTGAATCGCCTGCACACCTTTCCTTCGGTGGAGGCCGATCCTTTCTCCAGGGTTGTGTATTCCGCCACCCGTTCAGAGGTGGACATGGTTTTCGTCGACGGAAACATGCTGGTGGAGCGGGGTCACCTGGTGGCGATGGATGAACAACATCTTCTTCGGGAGGCGGACCGGGCTTTTCGCCGCCTCCTTCGGCGGACCGGGGAGGAGTGACGGCGCAGCGGTGGCGCGCCGGATTGGATCCATAACGAGGGGGTGGGGGAGACATGAAACAACGGGGACTGATTCGCTGGTTGTCCCTGCTGTTGGGGCTCGTGTTGATCGCTGGATGCTCCCAAGCCGGGGTGGCAACCCAAAGTTCGTCCCAAGCCGGGGCCGCCTCGGGGCAGGGTATCAAAAAACCCCGGGTTGCCTTTGTGTACCTGGGGCCTCCGGGAGACGGAGGGTGGACCTATCAGCACGATCAAGGGCGCAAATATCTCGAAAATCAGCTAGGCATCAAGGCGGACTATGTGGAGAACGTCCCCGAGAGCGCCGACGCCGAGCGGGTCCTGACCCAATTGGCCCAGAACCATGACATCATTTTTGCCACGAGTTTTGGGTATCAGGACTACGTTTATGATGTGGCACAGAAATTCCCCCACGTGATTTTCATGCACTGTGCGGGATATAAAACGGCTCCCAACATGGGGACGTATTTTGGCCGAAACTATCAGGCAAGTTATCTGGCCGGGGTGGCCGCGGGCAAGATGACGAAGAAAAACCTGCTCGGTTACGTGGGAGCCTTTCCCATTCCCGAGGTGATTTATAACATTAATGCCTTTACCCGTGGTGCCCAAAGTGTGAACCCGAAGGTGAAGGTCAAAGTGGTGTGGTCGAACACCTGGTTCGATCCGGCCACAGAACGCCAGGCGGCCAATAGCCTTCTGGACCAGGGGGTGGACGTGGTGGCGGCCTACCAGGACTCCCCGGCCAGTTTGCAGGCGGCCCAGGAGCGAGGAGCCTACGCCATCGGCAATGACTCCGATATGGGGCGCTACGTCCCGGACGCCTACATCACGAATCCCGTGTGGAACTGGGGGCCCTATTACGTGAAGGTTGTCAAAGAGGTGATGGACGGGACGTGGAAAAGCGGTCAGTACCTGGGGGGTCTCAAAGACGGCATGGTCGGTTTGGCGCCCTTCGGGAAGAACGTTCCCCAGGACGTTCAGAATCTGGTGGAAAAAGACAAAGCGGAGATCACCGCCGGAAAACTGGATCCGTTCCAAGGTCCCATCTACGATGCCTCCGGAAAGCTTCAGGTGCCGGCCGGAAGCAAGCTCACGGATCAACAGATCCTGTCCATGAACTGGTTTGTCCAGGGGGTGGAAGGGACCATTCCCAAATGACAACGGCCCTGGGAGGGGTGAATGGTGGAAGCTTCGGTGGAAATGCGGGGGATCGTCAAACGATTCGGTGACGTGTTGGCCAACGATGGGGCGACGTTTATCGCCCGGCCCGGGGAGATCCACGCCTTGCTCGGGGAAAATGGCGCCGGGAAAAGTACGTTGATGAGTATCCTCTCGGGCCTTTATCGCCGGGATGCCGGAGAAATCCGGCTCCGCGGCCGCCCGGTGCATCGCTGCTCTCCCGCTGTGGCCGCACAGATGGGGATCGGGATGGTGTATCAGAATTTCCGCCTGGTTCCCACCCTGACTCCGGTGGAAAACACGGTGCTCGGGGATAAGGGGTTTCGCTGGCTCGGGCCCGCTTGGCGCAGGCAGAAGGAGGCGGAGTTGCGAGAGCTCATAGAACGGTTTGGCCTGCGGTTTCCCCTTCATCGCCCGGTGCAGGAGTTGTCCCTGGGAGAGCAGCAGCGGGTTGAAATTGTAAAAGTGTTGTACCGGGGAGCCGACATCGTTATCTTGGACGAACCGACCTCGGTGTTGACCCCTCGGGAGGCGGAGGACCTTTTTCTCGCCCTTCGGGAGATGAAACAGGCGGGGAAGACGGTGATCGTCACCACGCACAAATTAAAGGAAGTCATGGCTTGGTCGGATCGGATCACCGTCATGCGGAAGGGGCGGACGATTCGAACGATGGAAACCCGGGAAACGAACGAAAGGGAGTTGGCCCGGTTGATGGTGGGCCGGGAGGTCTCATCCGCAGGGACGGGTCGGGAACGTCCGCGGCCGGGAGGCGTTCTTCTTCGGGTGAAGGGCTTGACGGCTCTGGGGGAGCAGGGACATCCGGCCTTGAGGGGTATCGACCTGGAGGTGCGCCGGGGTGAAGTGGTGGGGATCGCCGGCGTGGCCGGCAACGGGCAGCGGGAGCTGGCCGAATGCTTGACGGGATTGCGCTCGTGGACCGAAGGAACCGTGGAATTCGAGGGTGAAGCATTGACGCCGGGGACCCGGGGGTTCATCCGGAGGGGGATCGCCCATATCCCCGAGGATCGGATGAAAATGGGACTCGCCGGGCGCCTGTCTGTCTTCGATAACTTGCTTCTCAAATCCTATCGCAGAAAAGACGTATCCCCATGGGGACTGTTGCTTCCGGGCCGCCGCCGTGAGCCGATGGAGACCTTGATCAAAAAGTTCGAGGTGAAAACCCCGTCCCTTTCGACGCCCGTTCGCCAGTTGTCCGGGGGAAACCAACAGAAGTTGTTGTTCGCCCGGGAGGTGGAGCAGCGGCCGAAGCTGATGGTTGCCGTCCATCCCACCCAGGGGCTGGACGTGGGAGCCGCCGAAGCGGTGCACCGCATTCTCCTGGATCTCAGGGATGCGGGCACCGGGATCGTGTTGATTTCCGAAGATCTCGACGAGGTGATTCAGTTGTCCGATCGGGTTGTGGTAATCAGCCGAGGGACCATCCACGGGGAATTTTTCCGGGGCCGGACGGATCGCGAGGCGATCGGTCTCTTGATGGCGGGGGTTTCCTCCGAGGAGGAAGCGGGATGAAAGGGGGCACGCCGCAGAGCGCAGCCCCGATCCCGCAAACCTCGGCGGCGACCGATCCAACGGGCCAGGGGAGGCGACGGCATTCGAAAGGGCGTCGCTTCCGGGTCGTTATCGATCCGGCCAAAACTTCTAGCCCCTGGTGGATTCCTGTCGCTTCGGCGGTGGCGGCCCTGGTATTCTGCGGGCTGCTCATCGCTGCCAGCGGCCTGAAACCGCTTGCGGTGTACGCCGCCATGTTTCAGGGAGCCTTTGGAACGGCCTATGGTTTGGGGGAAACCTGGGTCAAGGCGATTCCCCTCTTGTTGTGCGGAATCGGCGTCGCCTTGGCGTACCGCATCGCTTTTTGGAACATCGGGGCGGAGGGACAGTTTTTGGCCGGGGCCATCGGAGCCACGGCGGTGACCATCTACCTGCCGCATGTTCCCGGGCCGGCCTACATTCCCCTCATGTTTGCGGCGGGTGCTTTGGCGGGGGCGCTGTGGGGAGTGGTGCCCGGGGTGCTCAGGGTGTATTTGCGCGTCAATGAGTTGATCAGTTCGCTCATGTTGAACTACATTGCCGCCCTCTTATTGGATGATTTCGTGTTCGGCCCCTGGAAGGATCCTATGGGGTTCAATTTTCCCGGCACCCCCATGTTCACCCCCGATGAGCAACTGATGACCTTTGGGGGAAGCCGTGTTCACCTGGGCCTGGTGTTCGCCCTGGCCGCCACGCTGATCTATGGGTTGGTGTTGGGTTACACCCGGTGGGGGTATGAACTCCGGGTGTTGGGGGCCAGTCTCGAGGTGGCCCGGTATGGAGGGATTTCGATCGGCCGGACCATTCTGGTGGTGGCGCTGTTCAGCGGGGCTCTGTCGGGGATCGCTGGGATGGCGGAGGTATCCGGAGTGGCCCATCGGCTGATGTACGGGATCTCTCCCGGATACGGGTACACGGCCATCATCGTGGCGTGGATCGCCAGGCTCCACCCCGTGGGGTTGGTGGTCGCCTCGCTGTTTTTCGGCGGCATTATCGTCGGTGGTTACGCCGTTCAGACTATGGGCTTGCCCGCTTCTATGTCCCTCATGATCCAGGGGGCGATTCTCCTGTTTTTGATCGGCGGGGAGATGATCAGTCGGCTGCGGATCGTGATGGAGGAACCCGAAGGGCACAGGATTTCATCCGGGGATGGCGTTGCAGCTCTGGACAAAGGAGGAGATGGGGCATGGGGGTGATGTCGCAACTGCTCGGCGCCGCCATCGGCGAGGGGACGCCTCTGTTGTTGGCGGCCTTGGGCTGTTTGTTGTCCGAGCGGGTGGGGATCATCAACCTTGGTGCCGAAGGCATGATGCTGATGGGGGCGGTGTCGACGGCGTTGGTCTCGGCTCAAGGCGGCGATGTGTGGGTTGCCCTGGTGTGCGGGGCGGCGGCCGGCGGGGTGCTCGGGGTCCTGCATGCCTTGACCACGGTGACGCTGCGGGCGAATCAAATCGTGAGCGGCCTCGCGATCACCTTGTTTGGTACGGGACTGAGCGCCTATCTCGGGAAGCCGATTGCGGGAAATCCTGTGCCCGGGGCCATTCCGGTGCTCAATCTGCCGCTTCTGGACAAAATCCCCTGGATCGGGCCGGTGTTTGCCCATCTCGATGTGGTGGTGTGGTTCAGCGTTATCCTCGCCGTTGCCCTCTTTTTGTACATCGAGCGCACGTCCTGGGGTCTGAACCTCCGGGCGGTGGGCGATAGCCCGGCCACCGCCGATGTGATGGGGATTCATGTGCTTCGACACCGGTACGCCTATGTGGTTCTCGGGGGGATGCTGGTGGGGTTGTCCGGGGCGTATCTCCTGTTTTCCACGTCCCCCAGTTGGGTGGAGGGGATGACCGCCGGCCGTGGGTGGATCGCGGTGGCCTTGGTGATTTTTGCCCGCTGGAATCCGGTGCGGGCCGTGTTTGGGGCGTATTTGTTCGGGGGGTTGGATGCTCTGGGCTTTCGCATCCAGCTGATGGGCACCGAAACCCCTTCCTACTTTTTAAAAATGCTCCCTTATGTGTTGACGGTGGTGGTCCTCATGATCCTGGGACTGCGGTCCCGAAGGAGGTATTCCGGGATGCCCTTGTCCCTGGGCAGCGCATATGTGAGAGAGGAGCGTTCTTAGGATGGTTCGGGTGACACCGCAGGTCTGGCAGCCGAAGAGTCTGGAAGAAGCCTGGGACCTCGGACGTTCCTTGGGGTCTGGGGCGAGCTATGTATCCGGGGGAACGTGGTTGCAAATTCAGTGGCGGGCCGGAAGTTTGCCGAGACCTGGTCACCTGATTCGCCTGGATTCCATTCCGGAGTTGTACGAAAGGTCAAAATTGCATCCCCCGGGGGATCGGGAGCCGGGAGCTGCACCCACGGGGCGGCCTTCCGGGTCAGGCGCCGAATTGTTCCGGATTGGGGGGATGACCCCCCTGGCCGCGCTTCGGTCCGACGCGGGATGGGGTCGGCTTTTTCCCGCTTTGCCCTCGGCATGTCGGCGCATTGCCGCGCCCGCCGTCCGGGAGTTGGCGACGGTGGCCGGGAATCTCATGACGGCCGGCGATTTGACCCCAGCTTTCGTGGCGATGCGGGCCCAGTTGGTGTGGTTCACCGAAGGGATGCGGGTTCGCCAGTCCCTGGAGGATTGGTTGCAGGGAGGCGGTGCGGCGGGATCCGGACAAGGGGCGGATCCGGCGGCCATACTTGCGGCGGTGGAGATCCATCCCGGTGCTCTCGGGGGAGAGACCTTTTATGTGAAATTGACCCGGCGAGACACGTTTGTGCCGGCGGTGGTCACCGTGGCGGGGTGGCTGGTCCGGGACGAGGACGGCGTGGTCCGGGAGGCGGTGCTTGCCGTGGGCGGGGCCGGGGTGAGGCCCGGGCGGTTGCGCCGGGCGGAGAGCTGCCTGAAGGGCGGTGCGCTCTGGGATGACCGGGTGCTGTTGTCCACGGCACAAGCGGTGTGGGAAGAATTTGCTCCCAAGGGGGATACCTTTTCGTCGGCGGACTATTGTCGGCGGGCGGCTTCCAATTTGATTATCCGGGAACTGATCAAGATGCGGGATCCGTCTCAGGGAGGTGGGCAGAGTGCGGCGACTCAATCGTGAATCGGCTTCCGAACGATGGAGAGTGCGACCGGACGGGCCGGAAAAAGTGACGGGTGCCATGAAATTTCTCACGGATTTATCCTGTCCGGGCATGTTGGTTGGGAAAATTTTGCGAAGTCCACATCCCCACGCCCGGGTGATCGTCATCCGGACGGAGCGCGCCGCGTCGGTGCCCGGAGTGGTGGCGGTGATCACCCATCGGGATGTGCCGGGGATGAACCGATTTGGCATCATGTATCCGGATCAGCCGGTCCTGTGTGAAGATCGGGTGCGCTTTGTCGGGGACGCCGTGGCGGCAGTGGCGGCGGAAACTGAAGAGGCGGCCGAGGAAGCCCTGGGGCTCATCCAGGTGGAGTATGAGATTTTGCCGGTGATCGACTCCCCGGAGGCGGCATTGGCTCCGGGGGCGCCCCGTTTGCACCCGGGTGGGAATATACTCCATCACACGTCCTACGAGCGGGGCAACGTGGAGTCGGCTTTTCGAGAATGCGCCGCGGTGGTGGAGGAGACCTACGAGACCCCCAGGCAGATGCATGTGTATATGGAAACGGAAGGGGGCTTGTTCGTCCCGGAGCCGGACGGAGGGTTGACCGTGTATGCGCCGACCCAACACGGGTATATGGATCGCATGCAACTGGCCCGGATCCTGGCGATGCCGGAGTCGGACATCCGGGTGGTTTCGAGTCCCATCGGCGGTTCTTTTGGGGGCAAGGACGAACTGAACATCCAGCCCTACGGGGCGCTTTTGGCCCTGCGAACCCGGCGTCCGGTGAAAATCCACCAGTCCCGCTGGGAGTCGGTGCGGTCGGGACTGAAGCGCCATCCGATGAAAATCACGATGAAAACCGGGGCGGATGCGGCGGGCCGACTGGTGGCCCACCAGGTGAGGATCGTGGCGGACACCGGCGCGTATGCCACCCTGGGGGCGCCGGTGTTGCAATTCGCCACGGAGCACGTCATCGGGCCCTACCGGATTCCCCACGTGGATGTGAAGGGGTGGGCGGTGTATACGAACAACGGCGTTTCCGGAGAGTTCCGGGGTTTCGGGGGGAACCAGGCCGCTTTTGCCCTGGAGGGACAGATGGATCGCCTGGCGGAGCGGTTGGGGATGGATCCCTGGGAGTTTCGCGGGATCAACCTGCGGGATGCGGACGATCTCGGGCCGTTGGGGCAGCGCGTGGCCCCTACGGACGGCGCCAGGCATGTATGGGAGGCCCTGAGGAGATCGCCCTTGTGGGGGAAACGGCACTCTCCCGTGGCGGCGGACGGCCGGGCAGAGGGAGAGAACGGAAAGCCCTCTGCTCCCTGGGTGCGGCGGGGGGTGGGGGCGGCCATGGTGATGCACGGCTGTGGTCTTGGATTCGGGATTTCCGATCCCGCTGCCGGACGCCTTCGGCTCAATGAAGAAGGAAAAATCGAGGTGGCTTTTGGCCACGAGGAGTTTGGTCAAGGACTGGTGTCCGCTTTGTCCCTCATGATGCAGGATTTCTTTTCCTGTGCACCCGGGGACGTGGAGGTGGTTCTCGGAGACACGGCCCGGGTTCCTCACGGGGGGTCTTCCACGGCGTCTCGGACCACCGCCATGGTGTGGCAAGCCCTGCGCCGGCTGCAACCGCAGTTCTGCCGGGCGATCTGCGAGAGGGCGGCTGCCAAGACCGGGATACCGGCGTCCCGGCTTCGCCTCGGCCCGGGGGGCGTATGGGCGGGGGAGGACAGGGTGGCGAGCTATCGGGAGATCGCCGAGTCGGGAGTGGCCGGGCTCTGCTTTGAAGTCCAGTTTCACTTTCCCACCACCCCGGATGCGATCATGGGTGGCCATTATTTGTACACCTTTGCCGGGGTCATCGCCGAGGTGGAGGTGGATGTGCTGACGGGCGCCGTGAGAGTGTTGCGGGAGGAACATGCCGTAGCGGCGGGGCCGGTGATCAACCCCATGGGGTACCTGGGGCAGATCGAGGGCGGGAGCAGCATGGCCCTGGGATTTGCGCTGATGGAAGAGGCGGCCATGGAAGCGGGCCACTATATCACCACAAACTTGGACACGTATCTGATCCCGACCATCGGCGACGTCCCTCATCACGTGCAGGTCTACGCCATTGAGGACCTGCCGCCCGGGGATCCGTACGGACCGCGGGGCGTGGGGGAAGTGGGCTCTGTTGGCCTGGCCCCGGCCGTGGCCGCCGCAGTCAGGCAGGCGGTTGGCCGGTGGGTGACCCGGCTGCCGATTTCCAGGGAAATGCTCATCCGCCCGGTGAGTGAGTTTTTGGGTGGCTGCGACGACTCTCGCCAGCCCGCCCTGCGAGGTGGGCAGAGGATTTCTCGATAACTTGCTTGGAGGAGATGAGGGAGCGTGAAACAAGAGACGTTGAGCGATCGCGTCGCCCCGCAGGGAAAGCCGATGCCCAGTCCCTATGCCTTGAATTTTATCGTGAACGGGAGGGCGGTCACCCTTAAGGTGGAGCCGACCAAGCCGCTGGTGGACATTTTACGCAATGACCTGGGGCTGACCGGAGCGAAGGTTTCTTGTGAGATCGGTCGTTGCGGGGCCTGCTCGGTTTTGCTGGATGGCAAACCGGCCAATGCGTGTTTGATCATGGCGTATCAGTGCGCCGGGAAATCAGTCGAGACCATCGAAGGGACCTCGTCCACAACCGCACCAGACACCATTATGCGTGCCTTTTTAGAGGAAGGGGCTTTTCAGTGCGGGTACTGCACCCCGGGGATGATTATGGCTGTGAAAGCGGTGTTCCGCAAAAATTCTCGTCCTTCGATGGAAGATCTGGAAGAGGGACTCTCGGGGAACCTCTGTCGGTGCACCGGGTATGCCGGGATTTTGCGGGTCCTGAAACGGTTATCCAGTCGGGAAACCGACTAGTTGGGCGTTTGTAACTTCGAGAGGCCGGGTGGTGTTCGTGGATCGAGACATGGAAAGGGGTAAGTGGAACATGGCCAATATTCTCGTGACATTCTATAGTACTTTCGGTCACATTCACGCTATGGCTAATGCTGTGGCCGAAGGTGCGCGTCTAGACGGAAAATGCACCGTCAAATGTCTTCGAATTCCGGACATATCGGGGTATGATCTTCCGCCTCAGTTGCTATCTAGTCAAGAGGAGTGCGTGGAACAGAATTGTGAGCAGGATCTTTTTAACACAAAGGACAGGCTCTCGAAATATGATCGTGCGCGACGGGCCATGGAGGTGGTGCCGACGGTGTCCCTAATGGATTTACGTTGGGCGGACGCAGTGATATGGGGATTTCCTGGTTATTATGGCATGATGCCCTCCCAAGTAAAACTTTTTCTAGATATGGCCGGAAACGCATGTCGGGATGGCATTCTCGAAGGAAAGCCTACCGGTGTGTTCACCAGCGCAGGATCGATTCATACCGGGCACGAATCAACAATTTTGACGTCAATTGTTCCCTTACTGCACTTTGGAATGATTTTTGTAGGGACTCCATATACGGAAAATCCTGAGTATTTAACAGACGAGTGTTGGCGGATCTCCATACGGTCCTTCGACACTCGCCGGTCCGGACAGTTCACGGTCCCCTGATCCTAGGGAGTTGAAGATGGCCCTTCGTCTAGGACGGCGAGTGGCCTGGGTTGCGGAAGCCCTCCTCAAAAACAAAATGGGGACATGAACATACTATATGTAAACTAATATAACACCATTTGAGATTTAATCGGTAAATTGATACAGTTAACGGCTGTTGATTTGGCGCAATTCAACGATGACGAAACTAAAACATGACATTAAAATGTAAGATAATCATATCTAATCATTCTAGGAACAGACAAGATAAATGGGGGAAGGAGGGAGGAAGAGAAGTTCGCGCCACGGGGAAAGGGAGAATGGCACGGGATTTCCTTTGCTGACCCCAACATGGTGGGTAGCTCTTCTATCGTATTTGCGAGGTGATTCGCGGTGAAGGTCGCTCGACTTGCGCTGAGTTTGTTTTTGATTATGGGAATTGCAACTGGTTGCGGAAGCAGTGGCGCGGGCGGAAATCAATTTTCTTCCGGAGCCGCGGGGCCTGGTGGCGAGGCGAAAGCGTTAACCCCGGTCACTCAAGTTACAAATTGGTTTGCGGAGCCGGAATTGGGCGGCCAATATGCTGCACAGCTCAAGGGATTCTATAAAGATGCCGGGATGGATATGACGATCATTCCCGGGGGTCCGCAGGTCTCATCCGTGCAAATTGTCGCTTCTGGGAAGGCACAGTTCGGGGTGGTTCAAGCGGATGACCTCCTGATTGCGAGACAACAAGGAATTCCCATCGTTGCGATCGCCGCTATTTTTCAAAAAAACCCTCAAGGGTTGGTGTACCACAAAGGCCAAAACATCAAGAGTCCTGCGGATCTAAATGGTCGTAAGGTGTATACGGCACCGGGGGCGACGTACTGGGAGTACTTGAAGAAAGCCTACAAATTGGATCATGTACAGGAGATGAAGTACACCGGTCAATTAGTCAATTTCGTGAATGATCCAACTGCTGTCACGCAAGGATACGTGACCAATGAGCCATTTACGCTAAAACAGCAAGGAATCGAGACGGGAATCCTCCTCAATGCCGATTTCGGCTACAATCCCTATGCCAATGTGCTCTTCACAACAGAAAAATTGATCAAAGACAACCCTGGATTAGTAAAATCCTTTGTTCGAGCTTCGTTAAAAGGCTGGACTTACTATAGGGATCACCCGGATGAAATCAATCCGTATATCAAAGAGAAAAACCCAGACTTGCCGCTGGATGTTATCAAGTATGGGGCGGAAGCTGAGAAACCACTGATATTTGGTGGAGATGCTCAGACCCATGGGATCGGATACATGTCAAAACAACGGTGGGCTACACTGATCCAACAGTTGTCAGATATCGGAGTACTCCAATTCAAAGAGAACCCCGAGAAAGTGTTCACAAACGAATTCTTGCCAGGGCCATGACACGAGGTCGGGAGGGGAAAAAATGCAACGTGATGATGGGGGTTCGTGGGAAGAACGGTTTCTGCCGAGGTTGACCAGTGAAGAAATTGCGAAGTTGCCAAAAGATCGTGCGCTGGTGGTTCTTCCGATCGGGGCAACGGAACAGCACGGTTCCCATCTCCCGATCTATACAGACACTCTGATCGGCGAAATATTACTGCAGGCTGCATGCGACCGGTTGCCGGAGGATGCCGAAATATGGTTTCTTCCCCCGATAGCGTTTGGCAAAAGTAACGAGCATCAGACTCGCCCGGGGACCTTTTCACTTTCGAGAGCTACGCTCGAGGGGGTGGTGTTGGACCTTGCACGAAGTGTCCGTTCCAGCGGATTCCGCCGCTTATTGTTGTTCACCACACACGGGGGCAATCAAGATCTGTTGAACATGATGGCTAGGGATATTCGCATTGAAACGGGACTAATGACATTCCGATTGAATGGAGGCGATCTCTACAAAGGCCTTTCGGTATTTTCGGAGCAAGAGCAGGCTCTTGGCATCCACGGCGGTGCAGTGGAGACGTCGCTGGTCATGTCCGCCAAACCCGAGTGGGTTCGGACTGACCTATTGCCTTCAGAATTCCCAAATGTTGCTGATGGAGAGTGGTTCAGCTTTCAAAAAAAGACGTTCGCCTGGCTAATTGATGATGTTTCCTCGTGCGGAACGTGTGGGGACGCTTCTCAAGCGTCCATCGAACATGGATGGACCATCCTGGAGTACGCGGCTAGACAGTTGAGCCAGGTGCTCGTCGCTATGGCATGTTTTGACTTCCCTCGCCATAAGCCTGCTGTACAGAATCTGGAGGTGCCGTGATTGTGCATTTGAGGAGGCTGTGGCCATGAGTGTCGACGAAGCCACTCTCGTTCGCCTGAAGAATGTGAGTAAGGTTTATCAGACGGGCACTGTTGCACTACAAAACATGAACCTCACAATCCGGGAGGGTGAGTTCATTTCCTTTGTCGGTCCTTCTGGATGCGGGAAGTCCACTGCTTTTCGCATGATTGCTGGACTGGCGGAGCCAAGCCAGGGACGGCTTGAAGTGCTCGGATTATCTCCGAAAGACGCCCGCAAGAAAGGAACGGGGGTTTCCTTCGTCTTCCAGGACGCCACCTTGTTACCTTGGCGGAGTGTTTGGGATAACGTCATTCTTCCTCTTGAACTGAGGGGAGTTCCTAAAATTTCTCAGAGAGATGAAGCCTTTCGGGTACTAAACTTGGTCGGACTTGTTGATCATGTCAAGGCTTTGCCCCGTCAATTGTCCGGCGGGATGAGAATGAGAGTATCCATCGCCCGGGCGCTCATTTCAAGACCGAAACTTCTGCTGATGGATGAACCATTCGGTGCTCTGGATGAGATCACTCGGCAGAATCTCCAGGATGAACTATTGAAAATCTGGCAACATGAGAAGATGACCATTTTATTCGTAACCCATAACGTATTTGAAGCCGTGTATCTCTCAACTCGAATCGTAGTGATGACGCCCAGACCTGGTCGAATATCCACGGTGGTTGATGTTCCCGTTCCTTTCCCACGAGATGAATCGTTTCGATCCTCCCCTGAGTTCGGGACGTTGGTGGCAAAAGTATCTACCTCTCTGAAACATTGAGACGAACACAATCGAGGAGGAGGCTGCTGGGAATGGCCGTGAGCTGGGAAAAAGACCTGATTCAGAGGATTGGGGCAGAACACGTTCGGTTTGACTTCGAGTCTCGCAGTCGGCTGTCGAAGGACTACTATTGGTATTCCCCGGTGCTGAAAAAGCGGCTTGACGATAAGATTGCTGATAGCATCGTGTTTCCCACAAGTGAATCAGAAGTTGCCCAAGTGCTGTCCTTTGCAGCAGAACGACGGGTACCTCTCACTGTGCGCGGCGCCGGAACTGGAAACTACGGACAGGCCGTGCCCCTAGAGGGCGGTATGGTGATGGACATGAGCCGTCTGAATCGGATCAAGGAGATCGGTGATGGGTATGCCCGGGTGGAACCCGGGGTGAAGCTAGGCATTCTGGAGCGGGAAGCGCGCCGGAAGGGGCAGGAACTAAGGATCTATCCAAGTACTTTTGAAAAAGCGACAGTGGGAGGCTTTGTTTGCGGTGGGTCCGGAGGGATCGGCTCCATTACTTGGGGTAGCCTGTGGGACGGGAACGTCCAAGAGATGACCGTCTTGACCATGGAGGTGATACCAAAGAAGTTAAAGGTGTCTGGCGATGAACTGCTTCACTACATCCATAATTACGGGACGAACGGCGTTGTCACAGAGTTGGTCATTCCCCTTGCTCCGCGCGTGGACTGGGCCCAGTCCATTGTTTCATTTCCAGTTTTTGAAGACTGCCTTCTGTTTGCAGATGTGCTTTCCAAACAGGATACCATAAAGAAACGACTGGTATCCGTGAACGAATGGCCCATTCCCAAGTATTTTCTGCCTCTGAAACATGTGATCGTGGAGGGCCATGCGGCGGTATTGCTTGAAATCGAAGAAGCTTCATGTATTGAGGTTGAATCTCTTGCCGAGAAATTTGGTGGGAAATGGACGTTCTACGCATCCGCAGTGAATTATCGGAAGACCCTTGGCCTTTCCAATTTTTCCTGGAACCATACCACCCTTTGGGCGATTAAAACGGATCCAAACATGACCTATCTGCAGGCGGGATTTGATCCGGATCATTTTATGGAGCAATCGGCCAGGATCAAGACAAAGTATGGCGATGAAGTTCTTCTACACTATGAGTGGGTTCGAAATGCTGGAATCGTCATGCCCCAGGCTCTTCCCTTGGTGTTATTTACAAGCGAAGAAAGGCTCTATGAAATTATTCTATTTTGCAGGCGTATTGGAGTCCGCATCAACGATCCCCACACGTGGCGTCTTGACGAAGGGGGGCGCGGAGATCGTTTTGTCTCTATGTGGACAACAAAGTTGGAAAACGATCCATTGGGGTTACTGAATCCGGGGAAATTTGGAGAGCCGCAGGATTGTCTTGGGTGAATGCCATCTTAAATGCCATCTTGATTGAAAAGGAGTGAGATCCATGATGAATCCACCCCGGGTCCCCCAGGCGATAGAGGGAGTATATCGTCAAGGGACCGCTCCTGTAGAGAGTAGTCCCGCGAAAGGGAATGAAACGCAGGGACGAAGCGAATCTCCAAAAAAAAGTGTGCTCTGGAGTGTGTATATTTCGCCCATCGCCGTATTTTTCGGGTTCGTACTGATCTGGCAATTCGGGCTTCAGATTTTGAACGTCCCGGTTTTTCTGATTCCAAAACCCACCGATATTTTTCAGGCGGCCGTGGAAAACTTGGGAAATCTCACGCAGTCTGCTCTGCAGACTGTCACCGAGTCATTAGTAGGATTTGTGATGAGTTTTGTGGGTGGTGTGTTGGGTGCCGTACTGATGGCTTCGTCCAAAATCCTTGAGCGAAGTCTATACCCCTATGCAATCATTTTGCAAACCATTCCAATTGTAGCGATTGCCCCCATCATCGTGATTTGGTTTGGTGCCGGGCTCAATGCTATTGTGATCATCGCTTTTATCATTGGTTTTTTTCCGATGATCTCAAATACCCTCATTGGGCTCAACTCGGTGGACCACAATATGTTGAATTTATTCCGACTCTACAATGCATCGAAATGGCAAACGATGTGGAAACTGCGACTTCCGGCAGCGCTGCCCTATATGATGGCGGGGTTGAAAATCTCCTGCACCCTTTCGGTGGTGGGAGCGATTGTCGGTGAATACATCGCCGGCATTGGCGGAGGGAGTGGAGGGCTGGGTTACGCGATCACTGTAGCGGCTACTCGACTGCAAACGGCGTATCTATTTGCGTGCGGGTTGGCGGCATCGTTATTGGGTATTGTGCTGTTTCTGGTCATTCAATTGATTTCAAAATGGATCCTCAGTTCGTGGCACGAATCGGAGATGTCCGTAGAAAACTGAGCAACTCTACAAGAAAGGGAAAATATAGGGACCCGTATGGAAGAGGAGATGTCGATGGAAACATCTGATCTTCACCTGATCAATGTCTCATTGCCGTTGTTCGACTCATCGGCTCTGTTCGAGATCCACGTTGCCAATGGTCGCTATACCAAAATAGCGCGACAGGATGGTTGGATTGATCCTCCGAATTCTTCATTCCAGGATCTGGTGGACTTGCAAGCTGAGCCGTTATCGAGATTTTACCAATGGGACGCCAAAGGGAAAATCATGCTCCCAGGGCTTGTGGACAGTCACATGCATCTTGACAAGGCTTTCTCCTTGCCGAAAGTGCCGAATGAGTCCGGGACCTTGGTGGAAGCTGTGCGCAATTATCGAGCTATGTCACCATCCTTTACCTTGGAAGAAATCAAGGCCCGCATGTACCGGGCCGCTTTGCAGGCCCTTTCCTACGGAACCACCCATATTCGTACTCACGTGGATTTTAACGTGGCAGCCGGGCAGGATACGGCCTTGCGGAATGTCCAGGCTGCCATTGAAGTGAAAGAGTCCCTTGCTCCTTATTTGACCATCGAGGTGTTTCCCATGTGTCCCTACGAGTGGACACGACGGGAAGTGGAATTGGTGGAAGAGGCGATTCAAATGGGGGTGGACGGATTGGGTGGAGCTCCGCACTTATCGTCTACGCCCGAGGAAGATATCGACCACATCTTTCATCTTGCGGCCAAACACGACCTTCCCATTGACCTGCACACAGATGAAAGCGATGATCCGCAGGTTCGAACGGTGGCATATATTGCGAAAAAGACGGAAGAAACCGATTACCAGGGAAGGGTTGTAGTCGACCACCTCTGTTCGTTGTCAGCCATGGACGACGTTGTGGCCGGGCAGTTAATCGAAGGGATGGTGGAGGCGAGACTAGGGGCAGTGACCTTGCCGGGTGCCAATATGTACCTGCAGGGGAGAAGCGATCGAGGCCTCGTCAGGCGTGGGGTCACGAGAGTGCGAGAACTTCTTGCGGCGGGCATACCGGTGGCTACTGCATCCGACAACATCCATGATCCGTTTCATCCGTTTGGTCGTGGAGACCTGCTCGTGATTGCCTTGCTTACGGCCTATGCCACCCATATGGGTAGTTTATCGGAACAATTGACGCTACTGAAGATGATTACCGATGTGCCGGCTTCACTGATTGGCTCCGAAGAGTATGGGATTGCTTGTGGGCGTCCGGCGAACTTTGTAATCCTCGACGTTTGTAGGCCGGAGGACGTCTTGGTGAAATTGCCTGAAGGCCGTTGGGTCTACGGGGCGGGAAGGTGGATCAGTGTCTCACAAAAGCGCTTGTCTTGGGGGATCTCCTCTTTGGCCAACCGGTGGAACACGCTGCAGTCTCAACAAAGCGCGTTCAACGAAGGAGGGAGTTCTGTTTGCTTGACCTAATTGTTCGTCGGGTACGCTTACCGGGATCTGACGTTCTTACAGATATTGGAATATCCGATGGAATCATTGTAAAGACGGGGGACATTACGGAACCCACACGTTCGGAACTTGACGGGTGCGGAGACCTTGCACTCCCTCCGTTTGTCGAGTCCCATATCCATTTAGATACTGTACTGACTGCGGGTATTCCTCGCTGGAATGAAAGTGGCACGTTGCAGGAAGGGGTAGAGATTTGGAGTGAGTATCAGTCTGGGTTGAGCCGACAAGATGTTATGAATCGCGCACTGAAAGTAACACAGTGGCAGGTGGCCCAAGGAATTCTTCACGTGCGAACCCATGTCGATATTTCCGATCCCAAGCTCACGGCGTTGTATGCATTGCTAGAACTTAAGGAGATGGTTGCGCCATACCTGGATCTGCAAATCGTGGCATTCCCGCAGAAAGGTCTGCTTGCTTGTCCGGAAAATCAAGAACGGTTAGAGGAAGCGGCGCGGTGTGGCGTGGATGCTTTAGGGGCCATTCCACATTACGAATACACCCGGGAGATGGG
>NZ_JAILZZ010000027.1:0-38595 GCF_023512215.1 Kyrpidia sp.
GGGGCGTTGGCCAAAAAACCGTATTCCTCGCTGTGTCTCCAGAGTGTCAGGAGCCGGGCAAGCTCCTCATACGAGAGCAAAGGGTACCCGGCCTCCAGCCGCCCCTTTTGCAAGGCCAGCGCTTTGTTCCAGACCAACCGCGCACATCCCCGGTAACGGGTGAAGCACTGGGATTGTTCCGTTGTCGGTTCCAAACGGAATCGAAATGACTTGAGAATTTTCATGTTTTTAGGATATACTTGGTCTATGACAAAGTCAAACGAGATCCGTACAGGTCGACATTGCGTATATAATCTTCATGTCCATTTGGTCTTTGTGACTAAATATCGGCGCGGAGTGTTCACCAAAGAGATTTTGGAAGACCTGCGCGAGATTATGGCCTCCGTTTGTAAAGATTTCGAAGCTGAATTGTTGGAATTTGACGGTGAGGATGACCTCGTGCACCTTTTGGTGACCTATCCACCCAAAGTGGCCATTTCCACGCTGGTGAACAGTCTGAAAGGCGTGTCCAGCCGCCTGATTCGAAAGAAAAACTATACGCAAATTCGCCGAAAGCTATGGGGTGGACATCTCTGGTCCCCAAGTTATTTCGCCGGGAGCTGTGGCGGCGCTCCTCTGTCCGTTATCCGACAGTATATCGAGAGTCAGAGAACACCTGAATGACGCGCCTTATCTTCTTCCTGAAGGAAGAGGATAAGGCGCGTTTTTTTCAGATCAATCACGACCCGTGTGAGAAGCTGGCCTTCCTGGCCGGGGTGCCAGACACCCCGTTTTTTATTGCCCAAAAATGTACTTGTCGCATTGGAATATAAGACATATAATAGGGCCCAAGGATTTTTACATTTTTCCGATTGGAGGGCTTTGAAATGATCTCGGTCATCGTCCTCGGCCTGCTCTGCGGGGTGCTGCTCGGATTTGTGCTCCAGCGGGGCCGATTTTGCTGGGTCAGCGCCTACAGGGACGTGTACGTCCTCGGGGACACCCGGCTGTTTGTCGCCACCATGGTGGCCATTGCCGTGCAAAGCATTGGCGTATACGCGTTGGCCGCTCTGGGAGCCATCCGGATTGACCCGGTTCCTTTCACGTGGGTGGGGGCCATCGTGGGCGGTTTCATCTTCGGCATCGGTATCGTGATGGCCGGGGGCTGCGCCACGGGTACGTGGTACCGGGTGGGAGAGGGACTGATCGGCAGCTGGATCGCCCTGTTTGGCTACATGCTCGGTGCGGCGGTGATGAAATACGGCGCCCTGAAGCCGGTGTATGGCCGCCTCACGGCGGCGAAAGGGCCGGATTCTTTCGTTTATCAAAGTCTTGGCGTCTCCCCATGGGTGCTCATCGCCGCTTTCGCCCTGGTGACGGCCTGGGCGGTGCGATGGCATTTGCGCCGGGAAGGCGGGCCCATTCCGGGGCTACCGGCAAAAAGGCGCGGTCTCAATCATCTATTGTTCGAGCGGCGTTGGCACCCCTTCGTCACGGGCATCCTGGTGGGGCTGATCGCCATTCTTGCCTGGCCCCTCAGTGAAGCCACCGGGCGGATCTACGGCCTTGGCATCACCACGCCGTCGGCGAATCTCCTGCGCTATTTGGTCACTGGCGATCTAAAGTCCTTAGATTGGGGCGTATTCTTGGTCCTCGGGATCGCCTTGGGCTCGTTTCTCGCGGCAAAAGGCAGCGGGGAGTTTCGCTGGCGGGTCCCCCCGGCGAAAACGGCCATCATCAACCTCGTCGGCGGTCTCCTCATGGGGTTTGGGGCAGGGCTGGCCGGGGGATGCAGTATCGGGAATGGCCTGGTGAACACCTCTCTCTGGTCTTGGGAAGGATGGGTGGCCACGCCGGCCATGATTCTCGGCACCTGGTTCGCTGCGTATTTTGCCGTGGTGCGTCCCATGCGGGCGGCGGGCGCCCCGAGCCGGGGTGCGGCCCTTCGTCAGGGCGCGTGATCGGGCCCGGAACGACATAGGGAGGTGAGGAAAATGACCCATCATTTGCAAGTTCTCGGCTATGTTTGTCCCTTTCCGGTGGTGGAGGCCGAAAAGGCCATGGCAAACCTGGCTCCCGGCGATGAACTGGTGATCGACTTCGACTGCACCCAGGCCACCGAAAGTCTCCCCCGTTGGGCCATGCAGCACGGCCATCGGGTGACGGCGTTCGAGCAAACCGGAGACGCCCAGTGGCGCATCCGAATCCAAAAGGCGAGCTGAGGGTTGTGTTGATACTCTTTCCCGCCCTCCCGGCCCGGCCTCGTCGCCCCCGGGAGGGCAAATTTTTTTCGCGCGGAAATGAGCCCGTTGGCCGCGGGGCGGTGTGCCCTCGGCTGCGCGCCGCTGCACCCTTGGCCGGCCAAGATCGAAGAACGGCCTTACCCCACGAGGTTCCGGTTGCCCTTTTTTCCTGCCAAAGGATAGAATAAAGGGGGAAATGGAGGGAGAGCCGTGAACGTGGCCATCGCCGCCGACCACGGCGGTTTCGCGCTGAAAGAGCATTTGAAAACCGTACTGGAAGACTTGGGGATCCCCTACACGGATTTCGGCTGCCACAGCGAGGCGTCGGTGGACTACCCGGATTTTGCCGTGCCCGTGGCGGAGGCCGTGGCGAGAGGGGAGTACACCCGGGGGGTGTTGATCTGCGGCACGGGCCTTGGCATGGCCATCACCGCCAACAAAATCCCCGGAATCCGGGCGGTGACGGTACACGATACCTTTTCTGCCAAGGCCACTCGCCTTCACAACGACAGCAATGTGCTGACTATGGGCGGGCGCGTGATCGGGCCCGGGTTGGCCGGGGAGGTCCTGCGGGTGTGGCTGGAGACGCCTTTTGAGGGCGGCCGTCATCAACGGCGGTTGGACAAGATCGCCGCTGTCGAGGAGCACCGGCCTGAGCTCCGGGCGGAGGCGGGGGATCCGGCGTGTCCGAACTGTTAAAGGAGCCCGTGCCCGAGGATTTGATTCGTAAAGTGTATGACCAGACCCTGGCCGCCGTGGAGGAGTTGGCCCAGGTGTCGGGGCTCAACGACGGGACGCTCCTGGTGGTCGGGGCGAGCAGCAGTGAGATCGCCGGGCGGCGCATCGGGACGGCTGGGTCCCTGGAGATCGGTCGGGCGGTGGCCCGGGCCCTGCGGGAGATTCGCCAGCGTTTCGGGGTGTCCATCGCCGTCCAGGGGTGCGAGCACATCAACCGCGCCCTGGTGGTGGAACGGGAAACGGCGGAGCGCTTCGGGCTGGAGGAGGTGCGGGTGGTCCCGGTCCCCGAGGCGGGGGGAGCCGTGGCTTCGGCAGCCTTTCGCCTCTGGAAAGATCCGGTGTGCGTTGAGGCGGTGCGGGCCCACGCCGGCATTGACATCGGGGACACGCTGATCGGCATGCACCTGCGCCCGGTGGCGGTCCCGGTTCGCCTCAAAACGGACCGGGTGGGGGCGGCCAGGGTGGTGGCGGCCAAAACCCGTCCAAAGTATGTGGGAGGTCCCCGAGCCAGGTACAGCCTGGACGAAGGGTGAGCCAGGAAGGAGAGACGCGTTTGTGAGCCATTTGCGACTGATCGACCCGGAAGTGGCCGAGGCGATCGAAAAAGAGTTGAGCCGCCAGCGAAACAAGATCGAACTCATCGCCTCGGAGAATTTTGTCAGCCGAGCCGTGCTGGAAGCGATGGGCACGGTACTTACCAATAAATACGCCGAGGGGTACCCGGGCAAACGCTATTACGGCGGATGCGAGTACGTGGACATCGTGGAGAACCTCGCCCGGGAACGGGCGAAAGAATTGTTCGGGGCGGAACATGCCAACGTCCAGCCCCATTCCGGCGCCCAGGCCAACACGGCCGTGTATTTTGCCCTTCTTCAGCCGGGCGATACGGTGCTCGGCATGAACCTCTCCCACGGCGGACATCTGACCCACGGCAGTCCGGTGAACATCTCCGGCAAACTGTATCATTTTGTCCCTTACGGCGTGGACGAGCACACCCAGCGGATCGATTACGAACACGTCGCCCGCCTGGCCCGGGAGCACCGGCCGAAGATGATCGTCGCCGGGGCCAGCGCCTATCCGCGGATCATCGATTTTCCGAAACTCCGGGAGATCGCCGACGAGGTCGGGGCGTATCTGATGGTGGATATGGCTCATATTGCGGGACTCGTGGCCACAGGGCACCATCCCAATCCCGTCCCTTACGCCGACGTGGTGACCAGCACCACCCATAAGACGCTTCGGGGGCCCCGGGGGGGACTCATCCTGTGCAAGGAGCGCTTCGCCAAAGACATCGATAAAGCCATTTTCCCCGGTATCCAGGGCGGGCCCCTTATGCACATCATCGCCGCCAAGGCGGTGGCTTTCGGAGAGGCGCTCCGGCCGGAGTTCCGGGATTACAGCCAGGCGGTCGTGGACAACGCCCAGGCTTTGGCAAAGGCGCTGATCAATCGCGGGTTTAACCTGGTGTCCGGCGGGACCGACAATCATATGATGCTGGTGGATGTCCGGAATTTGCGCCTTACGGGCCGGGAGGCGGAACGGCTGCTGGACGAGGTCGGGGTGACGGTGAACAAAAACACCATCCCCTTTGATCCGGAAAGCCCGTTTGTGACCAGCGGAATTCGGATCGGGACCCCGGCGGTGACCACCCGGGGCATGGGGACGGCCGCGATGGAGACGATCGCGGAAATCATCGATCTGACCCTGCGCCACCAGGATGAACAGCCGGCCATCAACCGGGCGATGTCCTTGGTTCGGGGGCTTTGCGAAGAGTTTCCGCTCTACCAAAGCGTGGAAGCGCACTGAGCGAGGGGACGGCCGTGGGGCGAGTTCACGTTTTGGACCATCCATTGATTCAACATAAGTTGACGCTGATTCGCGATAAAAACACCGGGACGAAGGAGTTTCGGGAGCTCCTGGAGGAAGTGGCCATGCTCATGGCCTACGAAATCACCCGGGATCTACCCTTGGAGGAGACGGTGGTGGAAACCCCTCTGGGCCCGGCCAGGGCCCAGGTCCTCTCCGGGCGGAAACTGGGAGTGGTGCCCATACTGCGGGCGGGGCTGGGCATGGTGGAAGGCGTTCTGAAACTGATCCCCGCCGCCAAGGTCGGCCATATCGGCCTTTACCGCGACCCGGACACTCTTCAACCCGTGGAATATTATTGCAAATTGCCCACCGACGTCACGGAGCGGGAGCTCATCGTCATCGATCCGATGCTCGCCACCGGCGGCTCGGCCTCGGCCGCGATCCGGTTCATCAAGGAGAGGGGCGCCCGGCACATCAAGTTGATGTGTCTCATCGCCGCCCCCGAGGGCGTTCAGCGGGTCCAGTCGGATCATCCCGAAGTGGATCTGTACACCGCGGCAGTGGACGAACGTTTGAACGATCACGGATACATCGTGCCGGGCCTTGGTGACGCCGGCGATCGGCTGTATGGCACAAAATGACCCGGCGTTTTAGAGGGCCATAAACCTCGGCCAAGGGGCTGGGCGGACGCCGGCCAAGTGGACGGGTGGGGCTTCGGCTCGGGAAGGGAGAGGGAGAGATCATGGTGGACGTAGTGATTACTTCAGCAGTGCGCACCGCCGTCGGAACTTTTCAAGGGGCACTGTCCCGGGTGCCGGCGCCGGAACTGGGTGCGGCGGTACTCAAAGAGGCGGCGGCCCGGGGCGGGGTGGACCCCGAAAGGCTCGACGAAGTCATTATGGGCAACGTCCTTCAGGCCGGCCTGGGGCAAAACCCCGCCCGCCAAGCGGCGATGAAGGCGGCCATTCCCCAAGAAGTCCCATCCATGACTATCAACAAGGTCTGCGGCTCCGGACTCAAAGCGGTGATGCTCGCCGCCCAGGCGATCAGGGCCGGGGATGCCGAGATGCTTTTGGCCGGCGGCATGGAGAATATGAGCCGGGCGCCCTATCTCACCGAGGGGGCGCGAAGCGGCCTGCGCATGGGCCACGCCGAACTGGTGGATTCGATGATCAAAGACGGGCTCTGGTGCGCTTTCACCGACGTGCACATGGGGATCACGGCGGAGAATGTGGCGGAGCGCTACGGGCTCACCCGGGAGGAGCAAGACGCCTTTGCTCTGCGCAGCCAGCAGCGGGCGGCGGCTGCCATTGCCGAGGGCCGCTTCAAGGACGAGATCGTCCCAGTGGAGATCCGGGGGCGGAAAGGGGAGGTCTCCGTTTTTGACACGGACGAACACCCCCGGCCGTCGACCACGGCGGAAGCCCTGGCGAAGCTCCGCCCGGCCTTCAAAAAGGACGGCACCGTCACGGCGGGCAACGCCTCGGGGCTCAACGACGGCGCGGCAGCCCTGGCGGTGATGAGCGCGGCCCGGGCAACGGAATCGGGCGCGAAACCCCTGGTCCGGGTCGTCTCCTATGCCTCGGCGGGCCTCGACCCTGCGGTGATGGGGCTGGGGCCGATTTATGCGACACGCAAAGCCCTGGACCGGGCAGGGCTCACCATGGCGGACATCGGACTGGTGGAGGCCAATGAAGCCTTTGCTGCTCAGTCCCTGGCCGTGGCCCGGGAGCTCAACATTCCGGATGAGATTCTCAATGTCAACGGCGGAGCCATCGCCCTGGGCCACCCCATCGGCGCCAGTGGAGCCCGGATCCTGGTCACCCTCATCCACGAAATGAAGCGCCGGGGCGTACGTTATGGTTTGGCCACGCTGTGCATCGGAGGAGGCCAAGGGGCGGCGATGATCGTGGAAAACGTCCGGTGACCGGAGTACTCCGACCAAGCCGATCTCCAGGCATTTCCGGAAATCTGAACAAATCGTGAGGATTTTCGGCCAAAGCCGCGGCACGTCCCGTTTCCGTACAGGTTTCGTTGACAACCGTACAGCGTTTTGTGTACTATGGGGCTGGGAATAGGGCGTTTCACGGTGGGATACACCTGTTGCGCAGCGTGAAACCACCAGCGGCCCTAGATCGCGTGAATTCGGCAGGGCCTGGGAGCCGGAACCGCCCGAATGGGCGGTTTTTTTCGGGCTGTATGCCACGGGCGGCGAACGCCTGCGGACTCACCCGCGGCCCGGGGCCCTCCTCGGAGGGATGGAGATGGCGCGGGGCCAAGGGGAATCCGGGGGTGACGACCCGAGGCCCGAAGGGGGGCGGGGGTCAGAGGAACGCCGGCCCTGGCGGGCTTTCGCCCTCGTTTCGGGGATTGGCGTGGAGCTCGCGGCCGCCGTTCTGGCCGGGGTATATCTCGGACGCTGGTTGGACCGTCTTTGGGGAACGTCGCCGTGGATGTTGCTCGTCGGGGTGCTCCTGGGGCTGGCCGCGGGGATCCTCGGTGTCGTGCATTTGGTGCAGACGGTGATGGGGGGCACCTCGCGGGATGGCCGGTGAGATGGGGGAATTCGAAACTCGGGTGCGGCGCGCCGTACGGAACACCCTGTACGCCACGGCGGCTTTTGTACTGCTCTGGGGCGCGGCGCCCGCGGCTTGGCGTCCGCTGGCCGCAGGACTTGCCGTAGGATCTTTCGTCGGCGTGTATTACCTGATCAGCGCCGCCCGACAAGCCCGGCAAGCCGGTGCGGTGGCGGTGGAGCACGCCAGGGTGCGCCCGGGATTCGCGGCGGTCTCCCGGATCGCCGCCGTCCTCTTGATGGTCCTTTTGCTCAGCCGGCACCCGGAGTGGGCCAATCCTTTGGCCGCTTTGGCGGCGGTCTGGATCGGTCCGGCCCTCGCCCTCGGGGACCACGTGCGTGCTCTGAGGCGCGACAAATCCTAATCTCAGGCTGGTTCGGCCCGAAAGGGGGGAAACGAAGCGGTGGAAGGTGCGCATCCGATTCTTGTGCTGTGGGGAATGAAGTTCAATCTCGCCACCATCGGGATGTCGCTCTTGATGATGATCATTGTGGCGGTGCTCGCCAGGATGGGGACAAGCCGGATGAGCATGCGCAGCCCGACGGGAATGCAGAATGTCCTGGAATGGTTGTACGGATTTGTCCGGGGCCTGGCCACAGACATGATGAGCGAAAAGCAGGCCGACAAGTTCGTTCCTCTGGCGCTGACGCTCATTATCTACATTTTTATCTCCAACATGAGCGATATGCCGTTCAACATCACAACTGCACATCCCAACGGCATCCCCGGACTCGGGGTTGAACCCGGGCAGTCTGTCAATTGGTGGGTGGCGCCGACGGCGAACATGAGCGTGACCATGGCCATGTCCCTGATGGTCATTTTGCTCAGCCACTATCTGGGACTACGGCGTCCGGGCGCCTATTTCAAACATTATTTTGAACCGTTCTTCATCTTCCTTCCCATCAATATCTTGGAGGAAGTCGCGAAATTTCTGACGCTTGGTTTGCGGTTATACGGCAATATTTTCGCGGGGGAAGTGTTGATCTCCGTTTTGCTCGGAATCCCCATGGCCTTCGGTTGGTTGCCCATCGGAAACGTCCCGACGTTGATCATCTGGATCGCGTACAGTATCTTCGTCGGTACGATCCAATCCTTCGTTTTCACGGTGTTGACTCTGGTGTACATTTCACAAAAATTGCCTCACGAAGCTCATTGACCGGAGAGACGGTCGGTTCGTGGGGGGAGATTTCGAAGGGAGTGTCCACTGAATGAATTTGTTCGGTATCGCTGCAGCGATTGCGTTCGGGTTGGCGGCCGTGGGTGCCGGTATCGGCAACGGCCTCGTCATCAGCCGTACCATCGAAGGAATCGCCCGGCAGCCGGAAGCCCGGGGCATGCTGCAAACCCAGATGTTTATCGGCATCGGCTTGGTTGAGGCGTTGCCGGTCATCTCGCTGGTGATGGGCTTCCTGCTGTTCGGGCGCAGCTGAGGAGCGGGCCGTCGGGCGGGGCAACGGGCCCTGCCTTCCTTTTGTCCGGTCGAAGGGAGTGAACCAAGCAGATGGAGTTTGAGCTCGGTACGGCCCTCGTTCAACTCATCGCCTTTTTGATCTTGTTGTGGTTCCTTTCCAAGTTTGCGTGGAAACCACTGGTCAAGATGTTGAACGATCGTCGGGAATATATCGAGAATCAACTGTCCTCCGCCGAACGCGAGCGGGAAGAGGCGGAGCGGGTTCTGGAGGAGCACCGGGCGCTGGTGGAAAAGGCCCGGCAGGACGCGCACGAGTGGATGGAGAACGCCCGGCGCACCAGTGAGCGCCAGGCGGCGGAGATCCTCGCTGCGGCCGAGACCGAGGCCAGGCGCATCAAGGAAGAAGCCTTGGCCGAGATCCAGAGCGAGAAGGAAAAAGCGCTGGCGGAACTCCGGGATCAGGTCGGCGAGCTGTCGGTGATGCTGGCCGGGCGCATCCTGGCCAAGGAACTGGATGCGAAGAGCCACCGGGAACTGGTGGACCGGGCCCTGGCGGAGATGGGGGATCGGGTATGAGGGACGGCACCGTCGCAAAACGCTATGCCATCGCCCTTTTTGAGGCCGCCCGGGACAAATCGGACGTGCAGACCATCGAGAAGGAATTGGGCTCGGTGCTCGAGGTGTGGAAGACGGAGCCGAAACTGGTGGAGTTCCTCCATCATCCCAGCGTGTCCAGAGATGTGAAAAAACGCACCATAGCCCGGGTGTTCGGGGATCGGGTCTCCGGGCTCATGTTGAATTTTCTCTACGTCTTGCTCGATCATCGGCGACAGGATGACTTGCCGCAGATAGTGGGAGAGTACCGCGGGCGGGTGGACGAGGCCCTGGGGCGAATCCATGCGGAGGTCGAGACTGCCCTCCCGGTTTCCGAGGAGGAGGCGCAGAAACTCAGGAGCCGATTGGCGCAAAAGACCGGCAAAGACGTCTCGATGCGGCTGGAGGTCAACCCGGCCCTCATTGGCGGAGCGCGGCTTAGGGTCGGCGATCGGGTGTGGGACGCGAGTATTCTGGGACGTCTTGAGCGGTTCCGTGGACAGCTCAAGCAGATCCAAGCCCGGTGAATAGGGGGGATTGCGCGGATGAGCATTCGTCCGGAAGAGATCAGCGCGCTCATCAAGCAACAGATTGAAAACTACGATGCCGAACTCGAAGTGTACGACGTCGGCACCGTGATCTACGTCGGCGACGGGATCGCCCGGATTCACGGACTGGCCAACGCCATGGCCGGAGAGCTCCTGGAGTTTCCAAACGGCCAGATGGGCATGGCTCTCAACCTCGAAGAGGACAATGTCGGTTGTATCGTCCTCGGAACGGTGGAGGGGATTAAAGAGGGGGACCAGGTAAAACGCACCGGCCGCATTGTTGAGGTGCCCGTCGGGGAGGCCCTGATCGGCCGGGTCGTCAACCCCCTGGGACAGCCCCTGGACGGCCGGGGTCCGGTCGAAACCAAGGAGTTTCGGCCCGTGGAATCCCCGGCACCGGGGGTTATCGACCGCAAATCGGTGCACGAGCCTCTCCAGACGGGGATCAAAGCCATTGACGCCATGGTGCCCATCGGGCGGGGCCAGCGGGAGCTGATCATCGGCGACCGCCAGACCGGGAAAACGGCCATCGCCATTGACACGATCATCAATCAAAAAGGGCAGAATGTCGTCTGCATCTACGTGGCCATCGGCCAGAAGCAGTCCACCGTCGCCCAGGTCGTGGAGACCCTGCGCAAGCACGGGGCCATGGAGTACACCATCGTGGTCGTCGCTTCGGCCTCTGATCCGGCGCCGCTGCTGTATTTGGCGCCCTATGCCGGCTGCGCCATGGGTGAATACTTCATGTACAACGGCGGCCACGCCCTTTGCGTGTACGACGACCTATCGAAGCAGGCCGCGGCCTACCGGGAATTGTCTCTGCTCCTGCGCCGGCCGCCGGGCCGTGAAGCGTATCCCGGTGACGTCTTCTATCTGCATTCCCGGCTTCTGGAGCGGGCGGCGAAACTGAGCGACGAGCGGGGCGGCGGTTCTTTGACGGCGCTGCCGTTCATTGAAACCCAGGCTGGCGACGTGTCGGCTTACATCCCGACGAACGTCATCTCCATCACCGACGGTCAAATCTTCCTGGAGTCCGACCTGTTCTACGCAGGGCAAAGGCCGGCGGTCAACTCCGGTATTTCGGTCTCCCGGGTAGGCGGCAGCGCCCAGATCAAGGCCATGAAAAAAGTGGCCGGGACCCTGCGCTTGGATTTGGCGGAATATCGGGACCTGCAGGCCTTTACCCAGTTCGGTTCGGATTTGGACAAGGCCACTCTGGCCCGGCTGACCCGGGGCGAGCGGACCATGGAGATTCTGAAACAGCCGCAGTACCAGCCCATGCCTGTTGAACGCCAGGTGGTGAGCCTGTGGACGGCGGTCAACGGATACCTGGACGACATTCCGGTGACGGCGGTGCGGCGGTTTGAGACGGAGTTTCTGAGCTTTGTCGACTCCACCTACCCGCAGATTTACAAATCGATCCTTGAGAGCCGGGATCTGACTGAGGAAACGGTCAACCTGCTCAAAGAGGCGGTTACCAAATTCAAAGAGTCCTTCGCGGCTTAGGCGGGTGACGGAAGATGGCGCAGAATGCGCGGGATATCCGCAGGCGGATTCGCAGCGTGAAAAGCACGGAACAAATCACCAAGGCGATGGAGATGGTGGCGGCGGCCAAACTCCGCCGGGCCCAGGAACGGGTACACCTCGCCCGCCCCTACGCCCGCAAAATGGAGGAGGTCATCGGCAGCATCGCCAAAGCGGGGGATGTGCGCCACCCCATGATGGTTAAGCGCCCGGTGCGCAAATCCGGGTACGTGGTCATCACCGCAGACCGGGGGTTGGCCGGCGCGTACAACGCCAACATCATCCGCGTCACCCTGGAAGCCATCCGGGGGAAAGCCAAGAACGAGTATACGATCATCGCCGTTGGCCGCCGGGGCCGGGACTTTTTCAAGAAACGGGATTTTCCCGTGGCCGAAGAGATCACCGGCCTCTCCGATTACCCCACTTATGCGGACATCAAAAGGGTGGCCGGGGCGGCGGTCAAGATGTACGAGGAAGAGGTCTACGACGAACTGTTCCTGGTGTACAACCAGTTTATCAATCCGGTGCAGCAGACCCCCGTGGTCAAAAAAATCCTTCCTCTCGAGGACGTCGGCGGGGAGGCCGAAGGGCACCGGCTCCATTATGAATACGAGCCTTCCGCGGAGGCGGTGCTGGAAACCTTACTGCCCAAGTACGCGGAAACACTGATCTTCAGCGCACTGCTCGATGCGAAAGCCAGCGAACACGGGGCGCGGATGACCGCCATGGGCAACGCGTCGGACAACGCCGCCGAAATGATCGACACGCTGACCCTGGCCCTGAACCGGGCGCGGCAAGCGGCGATCACCCTGCAGATCTCCGAGATCGTCGGCGGCGCCGAAGCTCTGAAGTAGGCGGATGTGCCCGGGATGACCGGATTGGAGGGAAAAATGCACATGAACGTTGGACATGTGGTCCAGGTGATGGGACCGGTTGTCGACGTGGCGTTCCCGGAGGGGCAACTGCCGGAGTTGAACAACGCCCTCACCATTCGTTATGAAGCGAAGAATCCCGGCGAGCGGGACATCGATTTGACCTGTGAAGTGGCCGTTCACCTCGGGGATAATGTGGTGCGGACGGTCGCCATGTCCTCCACCGACGGATTGGTTCGGGGAATGGAGGTCGTGGATACCGGTCGGCCCATCGCGGTGCCGGTTGGGGAGGCGACCCTGGGGCGGATTTTCAACGTCCTGGGCCAGCCCATTGACGAGCAGGGGCCCGTCGCGACGGAATTGACCCATCCGATTCACCGGCCGGCCCCGAGTTTCGAGGAACAATCCACCAAGGTGGAGATCTTCGAGACGGGCATCAAAGTGGTGGATTTGCTCGCTCCGTACATCAAGGGCGGGAAGGTCGGCCTGTTCGGGGGCGCCGGGGTCGGCAAGACGGTGCTCATTCAGGAGCTGATCCACAACATCGCGAAACAGCACGGCGGCTTTTCGGTGTTTGCGGGGGTCGGCGAGCGCACCCGGGAAGGAAACGACCTGTATCACGAGATGCGGGAGTCCGGGGTTATCGACAAGACCGTCATGGTGTTCGGCCAGATGAACGAACCCCCCGGCGCCCGCATGCGGGTGGGCCTTACAGGCCTGACCTTTGCGGAGTATTTCCGGGACGTTGAGGGCCGGGACGTGCTGCTGTTTATCGACAACATTTTCCGATTCGTGCAGGCCGGATCCGAGGTGTCGGCCCTGCTTGGGCGGATGCCCAGCGCCGTGGGATACCAGCCCACCCTGGCCACGGAGATGGGGCAATTGCAGGAGCGCATCACCTCGACGAAAAAAGGATCGATCACCTCGATCCAGGCGATCTACGTGCCGGCGGACGACTACACTGACCCGGCGCCGGCGACGACCTTCGCCCACCTCGATGCCACCACGAACCTGGAGCGGAAGATCTCCGAGCTCGGCATCTACCCGGCGGTGGATCCCTTGGCTTCGACCTCCCGGGCCCTGTCCCCGGATGTGGTGGGCCAGGAGCACTACGATGTGGCCCGGGGCGTGCAACAGGTGTTGCAGCGCTATCGGGAACTGCAAGATATTATCGCCATCCTCGGTATGGACGAGTTGACGGACGAGGATAAGCTCACCGTGGCCCGGGCCCGGAAGATCCAAAACTTCCTGTCCCAGCCCTTCCACGTGGCCGAACAGTTCACCGGCACCCCCGGGGTGTATGTTCCGGTGAAGGAGACGGTGCGCAGCTTCAAGGAGATTCTCGAAGGTCGCCACGACGAGATCCCGGAAAGCCTCTTCCGCTACGCGGGCACCATCGACGATGTGGTGGAGCGGTTCAAAAAGGAGCGGGGCTGATCGATGAGCACCACGATTCTGGACATCGTGACGCCGGAGCGGACCGTGTACAGCCGGCCCGTGGAGATGGTGATCCTCCGGGGAGCCGAGGGCGATCTGGGCATTCTCCCCGGACACATGCCGCTTGTCACCACCCTGCCCATCGGCCTCGTGCGGATCAAGGAAGAGGGGCGGTGGTCGCTGGTGGCGCTCAGCGGCGGGTTTCTCGAAGTTCGGCCGGACCGGGTGACGGTGCTGGCCGAGGCGGCGGAGCTGCCCGAGGAGATCGACGTGGTCCGGGCCGAGCGCGCCCGAGAGCGGGCCGAGCGGCGTTTGGCGGAGAAAGGGCGCCCCGACATCGACTACGTCCGTGCGGAATTGGCTCTCAAACGGGCGTTGAATCGGCTGCGGGCTGCGGAGGAAGCGAAAGTTTCCCTGCGCTGAGCCAGGCCAACCGCCGGCTGTAAGAGAATACCGCGCACGGGAAGGCCCGGAGGGGGTCTTCCCGCTCTTTTTGCCCCCCTATCAGGGGTCTGCTATAATGAATGACGGACGGCGGCGGCCCGTCGACCGGAGGTGAGGCCGGGGCCCGGAGGTAGCCGCCGAGCCGAAGGCGGGAGGGTTGCCCGTGACGGCGTACTGGAATTCGTATCTGTTTGTCGTGATTTTCATCGTTCTCGCCATCGCCCTTCCGGTGGGGGCCTTGACGCTGGGCAAGTGGCTTCGGCCCACTCATCCGTTCCGGGAGAAGCTGGAGCCCTATGAGAGCGGCGTGGAGCCGGTGGGGGACGCGCGGGTGCAATATCACGCGCGTTATTACCTCTTTGCCCTTTTATTTGTGGTATTCGATGTCGAAATCCTTTTCTTGTACCCTTGGGCGGTGGCGTTTCACGAACTCGGTTTATTCGGGTTGGTGGAGGCGCTGATTTTTATGGCCATGTTGGTCATCGGCCTGGTGTACGCCTGGCGAAAGAAGGTGCTGGAATGGAAATGAATCCGGTACCGGGCTCGCGGCCGGCGGGCCGGGTGGAATTCGAAGGTTTCAGTGACGAGGAATCCGCCGAACTCACCCGTGCGGGGGTGCTGGTCAGCACCATCGAACAGTTGAAAGCCTGGGCCCGGGCGAACTCCCTGTGGCCCCTTACCTTTGGGTTGGCCTGCTGCGCCATCGAGATGATGGGAACCGGGGCGTCCCATTATGATCTTGACCGATTCGGCATTATCTTTCGCGCCTCGCCTCGGCAGTCCGACGTCATGATCGTCGCCGGAACGGTGACCAAGAAGATGGGACCGCTTCTCCGCCGGCTTTACGACCAAATGCCGGATCCAAAATGGGTCGTGGCCATGGGCAGCTGCGCCACGGCGGGCGGGCCCTACGTACGTTCCTACGCCGTGATGAAGGGCGTCGACCAAGTGGTTCCCGTGGATGTGTACATCCCGGGTTGCCCCCCCTCGCCGCCTGCTCTGATCTACGGGTTGAACAAACTGCAGGAGAAGATTCGCATGGAGGCGAGGAGAAAGGTGGGGCGGGCATGACCGAGGACAGACGGGAGGAGCAGGATTCGGGTCGGAAAGAATCGCAGCCGAAGGATGCGAGCCCCGGGGAGCGGGGGCAGGCTGAAGGGACAGAGGCCGGGCCTCCGGATATCCAAGGGGAGGGCCGAGTACCTCCGAGCCGCGGGGGCGAGAAGAACGCCGCCTCCAGCGAGGCGGTGGCGGAGAGCGTCGATGCTCCCCGGACGGTGCCGCCCACGGGGGGACACCCCGGGGCGAAACCCGCGGGTGCAGACGGTGGCGCGGCCAAGCCGGAAGGGGCGAAACCCGCAGCGAAGGCGGCCGGCAAAAAACCGGCGGCTCCAAAGCCTCCGGACCCCCGAGAAGCTCCGGCGAAAGCCCTGTTGGAGGACGTGCTCGGGCGGATTCAGGAACGCTATCCCGATGCGGTTGAGGCAGGGGAAGTGAAAAAATTCACTCCTATGCTCCTCATCAAAAGGGAATCCTGGCGAGAGGTGGCGGCTTATCTCAAGGAGGGGGACGGACTTGGCTTTCGTTATTTGGAGGCCATCGCCGGCACGGATTACCCAAAGGAAGGCTACATAGAGGTGACAGCCTTTCTGACTCGGATTCCCGAAGCCACCATGGTGGGAATCAAAGTCCGTGCGCCCCGGGAAGCGCCGGTGGTTCCCTCTTTGGTCCCGGTATTCCCGGGAGCGAATTGGGATGAGCGGGAAATCTATGACCTGCTCGGCGTGACCTTTGCCGACCATCCAGATTTGCGGCGGATCATGATGCCCGACGATTGGCACGGTCATCCGCTGCGCAAGGATTATTCCCCGTTTGATTGAGGTGGGGTGAACAATGGCGGAAACGCGAACGGAAGAAATGCTGATGAATGTCGGCCCCCAGCACCCATCCACCCACGGGGTGCTTCGGGTGGTCGTAAAACTGGACGGCGAAACGATCGTCGATGCGGCTCCGGTGATCGGTTACCTGCACCGGGGGACGGAAAAATTGGCGGAGGATCTGCAATACACCCAGATCATTCCCTACACCGACCGCATGGATTATTTGGCGGCGATGCTCAATAATTACGCCCTGGTCCACGCCGTCGAGGAGGCCATGGACCTGGAGATTCCCGAGCGGGCGGAGTACCTCCGGGTCATCGTCATGGAGCTCAACCGCATCGCCTCGCACTTGCTCTTTATCGGCACGTATCTGCTCGACCTCGGGGCTATGAGTCCCTTTTTGTATGCATTTCAAGACCGGGAGCGGATCGTGCAGCTGTTCAACGAGATCAGCGGGGCGAGGTTAACTTACAATTATATGAGGATCGGCGGTGTGAAGTGGGATGCGCCCCCGGGCTGGATCGACAAGGTGCGGGAGTTTGTGCCCCACATGCGGGAAAGCTTGAAAATGCTCGACGACCTGATCACCGGCAACGAGATCTTTCTCAACCGCGTCCGGGGCATCGGCGCCTATGATGCGGACACGGCCATCGCCTACTCGTTGTCCGGAGTGAATTTGCGTTGTACCGGACTGAAATGGGATCTTCGAAAAAATCGGCCCTATTCTGTCTACGACCGTTTCGAGTTCGACATTCCCGTGGGCGAGAACGGCGATTGTTATGACCGGTACATCTTGCATCTGCGGGAGATGGAGCAATCCCTTCGCATTGTGGAGCAAGCCTGCGAGCAGATTCCCGACGGTCCGGTGATGGGCAAAGCACCGAAATTCGTTCGGCCTCCCGCCGGTGAGTACTACAGCGGCATCGAGGGGGCCCGGGGCGAGCTCGGGGTGTATTTTGTCAGCGATGGAAAGGATAAACCTTACCGGCTGAAATTCCGCCGGCCCTCTTTTGTGAATCTGCAGTTGCTGCCTTCGTTGCTCAAAGGGCAGAACATGGCCAATCTGATCGCGATACTGGGCGCGGTGGATATCGTCCTCGGGGAGGTGGATTGTTGATATGATCGCCTTCTTCGATTGGGTCAACCAAGCCCTAACCGCCGGAACGGTGCTCAAAATGATCGTCGGCGGCGTGATCGTCCTGCTGTTTTGTCTGCTGGTGGTGGCCTACATGATCTATTTCGAACGGAAGGTCATCGGGTGGATGCAGCTGCGGATCGGGCCGAACCGGGTGGGGCCCCTGGGGCTCTTTCAGTCCTTTGCCGACATCCTGAAGCTTTTGATCAAAGAGGACATCGTGCCGAGAGAGGCGGACAAACCGCTTTTTCTCATCGCGCCGATCATCGCCTTTATCCCGAGCTTTGTGGTCGTGGCCGCCATTCCCTGGTCGGCGAGCCATGTGTTTACCGCGGATCTCGCCGTGGCGCTGCTCTATTATCTCGCTCTGTCGTCCATCACCATCGTCGGCATTATGCTGGGCGGTTGGGCGTCCAACAACAAGTACTCTCTTCTCGGTGGAATGCGCTCTGCCGCCCAGATGATCAGCTATGAGATCCCCCTGGGGATGTCTCTGCTGGGGGTCATCCTTTTGGCCGGATCTCTCAACATCGCCGATATCGTTACAGCCCAGCAGCGGTTCATGTGGTACATCGTGCCGCAGTTCCTGGGCTTCTGCGTGTTTATTGTCGCGGCCACGGCGGAGCTCAACCGAACGCCCTTCGATCTGCCGGAGGCGGAATCCGAACTTGTGGCGGGGTATCATACCGAATACTCCGGGTTTCGGTTCGCCTTTTACATGCTCGCGGAGTATATGTATGTGTTCGCCATCTCCACCCTCGGGGCCACTTTGTTCCTCGGCGGCTGGTCGGGTCCAATTCTCCCCGGGTGGCTGTGGTTCGCCATCAAAGTGATGGCCTTCGTCTTTTTCTTCTTCTGGCTTCGGGCGACCATGCCCCGGATCCGGGTCGACCAGTTGATGAGCTTCAGTTGGAAGTTTCTCTTGCCCCTGGCGCTCGTCAACATCGTTTTGACCAGCGTCATTAAATATTGGGTGAACGCGGGGTGAGATCATGTTCGGCTTTCTCAAGGGCTTGGCGGTTACCATCAGCCAACTGCCAAAAAAGAAGGTGACCCTGCAGTATCCCGACGTCCGGCCCCAGTGGCCCGAACGCTTCCGGGGGATTCACCAGCTCAGCGTCGAGCGGTGTATCGTCTGTGGGCAGTGCGCCCGCATCTGCCCGACGAGCTGCATCTCGTTGTCCGGGACCCGGGGCGAAGATCGGAAACTGCACCTGGACACTTTCGATATCAGCTTCGAAATCTGTATTCTCTGCGACCTGTGTACCGAGGTGTGTCCCACCGAGGCGATCAAGATGACCGACGAGTTCGAGCTGGCCGCCTACAGCCGGGATCAGTTGTACAAGAATATGGAATGGCTGCATGAGAACTATCTCCGCCACGACGGGGCGAAAGAGCTTCAGGAAGCCGAGCGCCCTGCCGCCCTGGTCGGGAAAGCGGGTGAGGGCCGTGACTAACTGGTTTGGCGGGCTCGCCTGGACCGGGCAGACGGTGGCCTTTTTCGTGCTTGCCGTCGTCGTCGTGTTGGCGGCGGTGATGCTGCTGCAATTCCGCAAGGTCATGTACATGGCCTTGTCCATTGGCCTCGTATTCCTGGGCATGGCGGGCATGTACGTCCTGCTCGGGGCGGATTTTCTCGCTTTTGCCCAAATCCTGATTTACGCCGGGGCCATCACGATCTTGATGCTCTTTGCCATCATGTTGACCCGGCACGATGAAGTGGAGGAAGAGGAACGGGCTGGCCTGCGGCAATGGTTGGCGGGTTTGGGGGCGGTGGCCTTGGGTGCCGCGATGCTTTGGGCGATCCGCACCACGACCTGGCCGGCAGCCCCGGCCCAGCCCCCGTGGCCGGCCCGAAACAGCGTCACCGCCTTGGCGGAGACGCTTTTCACCAGCTACGTGGTGCCTTTTGAACTGGTGTCGGTGCTGCTCACCGTGGCCCTTGTGGGCGCGGTGATCCTGGCGAGAAAGGGGGACTAGCGGATGGCGCCGATCGGATCCTTTCTGGCTTTGGCGGCGATTCTGTTTTGTATCGGGCTGTACGGGGCGCTGACCAAGCGCAACATCATCATCGTCCTGTTGTCCATCGAGCTGATGCTCAACGCCGCCAACCTGAACCTGATCGCCTTTTCCCGCCTCGGGGCCAGTGCCAATGTGGCCGGGCAGGTGTTCGGTCTGTTCAGCATGACCGTAGCAGCGGCGGAAGTGGCCGTGGGCTTGGCCATCTTGATCGCCCTGTACCGCAACCGCAACAGCAGCGACGTGCGGGACATGAACCTGATGAAATGGTGACTCCATCCATTAATAGGGAGCTGCCGATAACACCGACGGGAAAAGGGTGATGGTATGATCGCGCATGCCTGGCTCGTGCCCGCTGTCCCCTTGATCGGGTACCTTCTGCTTCTCGCCATGGGGCGCCGGGTGCACGAGGGGGTCGCTGCGAGTATCGGCGTGGTGGCCACCCTGATCTCCCTGGTCCTTTCGCTGATGATTTTTGGCGACGTGGCCCGGGGAGGTGGACAACCGCCGTACCTCTGGAACTGGCTGACCTTCGGACCGGGGCCGGCCCATACCTGGCACGTGGGGTTCGAGGTCAACCCGCTGAACGCTTTGATGCTCGTGGTCGTCAGCTTTGTCAGCACCCTGGTCCTGCTGTTCTCCAGGGGATATATGCACGGCGATCCCCGGTTCGGGGTGTTTTATCAGTACCTGTTGCTCTTTGTCTTCTCGATGCTCGGCCTGGTGATCTCACCGAATTTCCTTCAGCTGTACGTGTTTTGGGAGCTGGTCGGGCTGTGCTCGTATCTGCTGGTGGGCTTCTGGTACTACAAGCCGGAGGCCGCGGCGGCGGCGAAAAAATCTTTTGTCGTCACCCGTCTCGGCGATGTCGGGCTCCTGGCGGGGATCATCCTGCTGTATCTGGCTACGGGATCCTTTGATTACGAAGACATTGCCCGAGCCGTCCAGTCCGGGAATCTCCAGGTCGGCTGGATCAGCGCCCAGGGCATGGCGACCTTGGGAGCCTTATTGATTTTCTTCGGAGCCGTGGGAAAATCCGCCCAGTTCCCCCTCCACGTCTGGCTGCCGGACGCCATGGAAGGCCCCACCCCGGTGTCGGCCCTCATTCACGCGGCGACCATGGTGGCGGCCGGGGTGTACCTGGTGGCCCGGGCGTTTCCCTTGTTCGCCTTTTCACCGGCTGCTTTGCACGTGGTGGCGTATATCGGGGGGATCACCGCAATTCTCGGGGCGGCCATCGGCCTGACCCAGCGGGACATCAAGCGGGTCATCGCTTATTCCACCATCAGCCAGCTGGGGTACATGATGATGGGGCTGGGGGTGGCGGCCTATACCGCCGGCGTTTTCCACCTTTTCACTCACGCCTTTTTCAAGGCGCTCTTGTTCCTGGCGGCGGGAAGTGTCATCCACGCCGTGGACACCCAAGATCTCGACAAGATGGGCGGGCTCTGGCGGCGGATGCCGATGACGGCCTGGACCTTCCTGTTCGGTGCCTTGGCTTTGTCCGGCATACCTCCCTTCGCGGGGTTCTGGTCCAAGGATGACATCCTGGCCGCGACCCTGGCGGCGGGACAGCCGGTGCTCTACGTCCTTGGCACCGTGGCGGCGTTTTTTACTGCCTTCTACATCTTCCGGGTGTTCTTCCTGACCTTCACCGGCCGCTACCGGGGCGAGCGGATTCCCCGGGAGAGCGGGTGGGTTATGACGCTGCCTTTGATGATTCTCGCCCTGATGGCCCTGGGGGCCGGGGTGGTTGGCGCGCCTTTTGCGGGTTTTCCTTTGGAGCGATTCCTCGGGGAACCGACTGGGGCCATGGCGGTGTCGGCGGGTCCGGGGGTTATGGCTTTATCCACGGTGGTGGGCCTGCTGGGAATCGGTTTGGCCTGGCTGATGTACGGAAAGAAGTCGGTTTCCGCCAAAGCATGGAGCCGGGCGTTGTCCCCCCTTTACAACCTGTCTTTTCACAAATTCTATTTTGACGAGTTGTATCAGGTGGTGATTGTCCGCCCGGTTTTTGGCCTTGGCCGGGTGTTCGACTGGGTGGACCGGTGGATCATCGACGGGATCGTCACCGTGATCGGGGGCGGCACTAAGGCGGCCTCATCAGGCCTGCGTCGAATCCAGACCGGTCAAGTTCAGACCTATGGGCTGATTACCCTGCTCGGGATCGTCGCTCTCATCGCCGTGTCTTGGTCGTTGTTGTGGGGGGTGCATTCCTGATGCATGCGGCCGTGTTGTGGATCGTTCTCATCCCGCTGGCAGCCGGTCTCACCAGTTGGCTCGCTCCGAAAAACAATTCGTCCATACCCCGGGCTGCGGCGCTCCTGGGAAGTCTCATCTCAGCCGCGCTGGTTGGGGTGGTCTATCTGGGGTATGATCCGGCGGCGGGAGGCGTGCAGTTTGCCTTCACTAAAACCTGGTTCACCATCGGCGATGCTCTGGCGGACATGCCGGTACAGGTGACTTTGGGCTTTGGAGCGGACGGGCTCTCCCTGCCCCTTCTCGCCCTCACCGGGGTGGTCGGATTTGCTGCGGCGTGGGCCTCCAAAGGTGTCCGCACCCGGGCCAACGAGTATTACGGTTGGCTCATGATCCTCCTGGCCGCCTTGTACGGGGTGTTCGCCGCCACGGATCTGTTCCTGCTCTTTTTCTTCCTGGAACTCACCCTGGTGCCGATGTACTTTTTGATCGGGATCTGGGGTGGGGAGGAGCGGAAAAAGGCGGCGACGAAATTTCTGATATACCGGGGGATGTCCAGTATCGGCCTGGTGGTGGCGTTTTTTGGGATTGCCTACCTGTCCGGGAAAGTTGGCGGAGGCATGACCTTTGACATCACCTCCCTCACCCAGCAGCTTCACAGCGGCGGAGCGGCGGCCGGGCTGGCGCCGGTGGCCGGAGCGTTGTTCTTGTTGCTGTTTGCCGCTATCCTGGTGGAAGAGGCCTTGGTGCCTTTTCACACGTGGCTCCCCTTTGTACACAGTCAAGCTCCGGCGGCGGTCAATATGCTGCTCGGCGGCGTGGTGGTGAAGACCGGCGCGTACTTATTTCTCCGGGTGGCCGGGGGGATGATGCCCGCCATGGTGGCCCGGTACGCCCTGCTGGTGGCGGTGATCGGCGTCATCAACATTCTGTGGGCCGGACTCATCGCCTTTGTCCAAGGGGACTGGCGGCGGCTCCTGGCTTATACGACCATCAGCCACATGGGCGTCTTTCTTTTGGCCGCAGCTTCCATGACGCCAGCGGGCCTCCAGGGGGCTTTGTTTGTGGCGGTCTCCTCCGGGTTGCTCACGGCACTGCTTTTCGCCGGGGTCGGCATTATCGGAGAGCGGGCGGGCACCGTGGAGATGGCGGCCCTGGGCGGGCTGTCCAAGCCCATGCCTTACGTCTCCGGGCTGTTGTTGACGGGGGCGCTCGGCTCCCTGGGGCTGCCGGGAATGGGCCAGTTCGTGGGAGAGATTCTCTCTTTTAGCGGATCCTTTTCGGTGTTCCCGCGACTTTCCGCTTTCGGCATCATCGGGATCCTCCTGGCGGCGGTGTACCTGTTGTGGGCCATTCAGCGCACCACCTTCGGTCCGACCCCCGCGACCAAGGAAGGCCTTCGGGACGGGACGCCGGGTGAAGTGCTCCCAATGGTTCTGCTGCTGATCGCCGTTATCGGCGTCGGCGTATTCCCCGCGGTGATCGGCCAGACCGCAGGTGGCACTTTGGCTGCCCTGGCTGCGGGAATCGGGGGGTGATGGGGGATGTCGACGATACTGCAAGGGTTAACTTGGAGTCAAGTCTGGTGGGTCATGGGGCCGGAGATCGTGCTGATCGCCGGAGGGTTCGTTCTTATGCTCCTTGATGCGATTTTGCCGCCCGGTGTGAAGAGGGCGACTGTCGCCAACGGTCTCGGGGTCGTCGCTCTGGCCTGGGCGGGTGTGCTCGTCCTTCGCCGCTTTGGCCAAACGGCGTCCTTGGGGCCCGGGAGCTATGTGCTCGACGATTACGCCCTCGTCTTCAAGCTGTTGTTTATCGGCATCACGTTTTTGATTCTGCTCCTGTCCGTGGATGAGCACGGCCAGATTGACGTGGCCCGGGGAGAATATACGTACCTGTTGCTCTTCGCGACGGTGGGAGCCATGGTCATGGCTTCGTCGGTGGATTTGGTCACCCTCTTCGTGGGGTTAGAGATTCTTTCGGTTTCTTCCTATATATTGGTGGGCGTCCGGAAGACCTCGAAATCGGCCGAAGGAGCGATGAAATACCTGGTCCTCGGGGCTATTGCCACTGCCTGTGTGCTTTTCGGTATGTCTTACATCTACGGCGTCACCGGCACCACGAACCTCGCCGAAGCGGGGTACGCCCTGTACCTGGCCTGGGACAGCTACCGGGCCATTGTGGTGATCGGGATGCTTTTGATGCTGGTGGGATTCTCGGTCAAAATCTCAGTGGTGCCTTTCCACATGTGGGCGCCGGATGTATACGAAGGGGCCCCGACGCCGATCACCGCCTTCCTGGCCGCAGCATCGAAGGCGGCGGGCTTTGCCATGCTGATCCGGGTGTTTCTCTACGGGTTTGCCAGCCATTTTCCAGAATGGGGCGGGCTGTGGATCGGCATCGCGGCGGTTACCATGGTGGTGGGGAATCTTCTCGCCATCGTCCAGCGCAACGTCAAGCGGATGCTCGCTTATTCAAGCATTGGGCAAGCCGGGTACCTGCTGGTTCCCTTCGCCGCATTGACGGGGGCCTATCACGGCGGCAATTTGCTCCAGGGCGTATCGGCGCTCTACTTTTATCTCGCCGCCTACGCCCTGATGACGGCGGGCGCTTTTGCGGTCCTCACCGTCGTGGCGCACCACGCCCGGTCGGAGGATGTGGACGCCTTTACCGGGCTCTTTCGCCGGTCCCCGCTTTTGGCCGGGGCGATGACCGTTTTTCTCACGGCCATGGCCGGGATGCCCTTGACGTCGGGATTCACGGGCAAATTTTTCATCGCTCTCGGGGCGATCAACACCGGGTACTACTGGCTGGCGGGGCTGATGTTTCTCACCAGCGTGATGGCCTTCGCTTACTATTTTGGCTTAATCAGGCGCATGTATCTTCAAGAACCCTACGGGCCGCCCGAGCTGTGGGGGACGCCGGCCACCGTCGCCTTGGTGGTGGCTATCGCCCTGGTCGGGACCATCGGTCTTGGGGTGGCACCGGGGGTGATGATGCACAGCCTGCCGAGTTTGAATTGGTTTGGGCAATAGGGGGGATGGAGGGTGGAACCAAGCACCGCAGAACAGTCGTTGGCTAGGCAGCCGGTGTGGAAGGCCTTGTGGATCGTATCCCTGGGCCACTTCCTGAACGACACCATGACCACCCTGGTCCCTTCATTGCTGCCGTTATTTCAAAGCCACCTCGGACTGAGTTATATCGAGCTGGGCGTGCTCGTCCTTGTCGCCAACGTGACGTCCTCGATGGTGCAACCGATCATTGGCGCCTGGACGGATCGGCACCCCAAGGCATGGCTGCTCCCCGCCGGGGAGTTCGTCGTGGGTGCCGGTGCGGCGGCCATGGGGTTCGCGCCGAGTTACGGATGGTTGTTGGTTCTGGTGGCGCTGCTCGGCGCGGGCTCGGCCGCGTTTCACCCCGAGGCCAGCCGGGCGGCCCACCTGGCGGCCGGGGTTCAGAAGGGCACTGCCCAGTCAATTTTCCAGGTGGGGGGCAATGCCGGGCAGGCCATCGCCCCTCTGGTCGTGAGTCTCTTGTTTGTCCACACCGGCCTTCATGGCAGCGTTTGGCTGCTGGTGCCGGCGATGCTCGCCGCCGGGGCGCTGGCGACCATCGTGCCTTGGTACGGGGCCAAGGCCAAGGTCAAAGCCCCCCGGGTGGTGCGCACCGCGGGCGGGACGGGTGCGGCCTGGGCGGTCGTTCTTCTGCTCGTGGTCGTGACCTTTCGATCGTGGATGCAGGCCGGGCTGTCCGGTTTTCTGCCCTTGTACTACGTGAACGTCCGGGGTCTGTCCACCTCCGTGGCGGAGGTCTACACCGCCCTGTTCCTTCTGGCCGGGGCGTTGGGGACTTTTATCGGCGGCCCCCTGTCGGACCGCATCGGGAAGCGCCGGTTGATCCTCATCTCCATGGCCGGGGCCATTCCCTTTTCCCTGGTTCTGCCCTATGCCCACGGCATATGGGCGGCGGTGGACGTCGTGCTCCTGGGCTTTATCGTCCTGTCCACCTTCGCGGTCACCGTCGTCTTTGGCCAGGAGCTCATGCCTGGGCGCATCGGCCTCGTGTCCGGGCTGATGATCGGTTTGGCGGTGGGCATGGGGGGCGTCGGCGCCTCCTTGGCGGGGTATGTGGCCGACCGGTTTGGCATCACCACGGCCATCGAGATCCTCGCGGTTCTGCCCCTGCTGGCCGCAGTGCTCGCCTGGTGGCTACCTGAAGACCGGCCCCTCTCGCCCCGGGGCCGACCGGCGACAAAACCCCACCACTAGAGAAAAATGGCGAGAGCCCCGGACTGAGGTCCGGAGCTCCCGCGTCCCATCGCTGCCACTTTTCAGTAGGCGACAGCCTGCGCCGCAGCACCGCCCCCCGCGGCGCCGTAGCCGTGGGGCACAATCAGGAAGAACAGGACAAAAATGATCAGGAACACGACGGCCCAGCGGGTGGCAGGACCAAAGACACCGTACATTGCGCTTCCTCCTCGTTCCTTCAGTTTTTGGGGAGTACCCGTATATAATCAATGCTCCTTTGCTGGCTGACGTAAGGGACACCTGGCCGGAGGACAGAAAATGGGCCGATTCCACCGCCCACGAGAGGGGGAGTGCCGGTATGCCCTTGGATCTTTTGCCTTCGCCCGGAGCCTCGGGCGCCCTGGCCGTATTGCTTCTTCTTTTTGCCCTGGTCATCGCCTGGTATGCTTTAGGCCAGGTGAAATGGGGGATTTTCCTGAAAGACGGCGGCAGTCCCCAGGCAAAGGTGCTGCGGTTGCTTCTCGCCATCGCCCTGGCCTGGACACTCGTCCAATTCATCAGTGCCTATATGTTCGCCTGGCGTATGCTGAAAAATCTGTTTACCGGTTGACTGGAGCGGCTCTTTCTTCAGGCCGATTGGCTATAAAATCCCCGCCTCCCGTCCACACTGTGGATAAGGGAGGGGAAGCCATTATGCGAAAAATCGGTTTTCTGGGTTTGGCGGTTTGTGCGGTGATGGCGTGGATTTCCTTGTATACCGGCCAGTTCACCATGGCGCAGTCGGTGGCTCCCACGGCGTTCTTGGAGAAAGCGTTTGCGGCCACCGGCGCCCGGGTGGAAGGATACGGGGTTCATCATTGGTCCATCCTGAATCATGAACTGATGTCCACCGATCAATTGAAACGAATGGCGGCAAAACTCAATACCACCTTGCAACTTCGCGACACCCGGGAGTGGGTTTACGACCAAGGCGATCAGCGGGTCTTCCAGCTCCAGGGCTGGTGGCCGGGCGGCACCTCGGGCGTGCTGGTCCTCACGTCCCTCAAAACGGACTCCCAGCCGGACACGACCCTGGTGCTCCGGGTTGAGCATACCGGACCGGGCACCGACGGCCTGGCGGCGGCCTACGACCGGGTCAAACAGACGGTTGAATCCGCCGGCCAGATGCCTCGAATTGACTCTTGTCTATACGGAAGCCTCAGTGTTAGAATGAGCGAGACAGAGCGCCAAAACCGGATTGCTCAGGCGTTGGCTTCGGTCCGGGCCAAGGAGGTCGAAGCCCTGCGCTCGCCTCAGGTGACCAGCGTCTCTGCCTATTCCCCCCAAACGAAAGACTACATACTGACGGGCAGCAAAAAGATGAATTTGCAGATCGCTGTACACGATGACGCGTACGAGAACAAGACCCGGGTAGTGGTGGGGACTCCGATCGTCACCGTGGAGTATTAGGACGGAGGTAACAACCATTGGCGACCATTCTCGTGCAAGGCGGTCGACCCCTCAAGGGGACGGTCCGGGTAAGCGGGGCGAAAAACGCCTCCCTTCCCATTCTGGCGGCGTCGCTGTTGGCCGTGGAGGGCCGGTGCGTGGTTGAAGATGTACCGTTCCTCCGGGACGTCGATTGCATGTGTGACATGATCCAGGCGCTTGGGGTCGATGTCCAGCGCGAGCCTGGAGGCGTGGTCCGGCTCAATGCCGAGGAGGTTTCCCACACGGAAGCTCCTTACGAGTTGGTTCGCCGGATGCGCGCCTCCTTTGTTGTGATGGGTCCGCTCCTCGCCCGATTTGGACATGCCCGGGTGGCCCTGCCCGGCGGGTGCGCCATCGGGGCCAGGCCGGTGGATCAGCATATCAAGGGATTCGAAGCCCTGGGCGCCGAAGTCACCGTGGAGCACGGTTATGTCGAGGCCCGGGCTCCCCGGGGTCGCCTGCGGGGCAATCGGGTGTATCTCGACATCCCAAGTGTTGGAGCGACCCAAAACATCATGATGGCGGCCGCCCTGGCAGACGGGCTGACGATCATCGAGAATGCGGCCAAAGAACCGGAGATTGTTGATCTGGCCAATTTTATCAACAAAATGGGCGGCCGGGTCCGGGGGGCCGGCACGGACGTCATTCGGGTGGAGGGCGTGGATCGGTTGCGGGGGGTGGAGCACACGGTCATCCCCGATCGAATCGAAGCCGGCACCTTTTTGTTGGCCGGTGCCATTACCGGCGGGGAGATCTATGTCGAGGGCGCCATCAGCACGCACTTGAAGCCCTTGCTGGCGAAGCTCAAAGAAACCGGGGTTCACGTCGAGGATGATGTGAACGGGATTTTTGTGGCGGGGGGCCCCGGACAGCGTGCCCTGGACATCAAAACGCATTATTATCCCGGTTTCCCGACAGACATGCAGGCGCAGATCATGGCGCTGCTCACGATCATTCCCGGGACCAGCATGGTCACGGAAACGGTGTTTGAGAACCGCTTCATGCACGTGGCCGAACTCCAGCGCATGGGGGCGGACATCCGGGTGGAAGGGCGGACTGCGGTGATCGAAGGGGTGCCAAAACTCACCGGCGCACGGGTGAATTCGACAGACCTGCGGGCGGGTGCCGCCCTGCTGTTAGCAGGCCTGGCTGCTGAAGGGGAAACAGAAGTGCACGGCGTCCACCACATCGACCGAGGATACGTAGATATCGTCGGGAAACTCCACGCCCTCAGGGCGACGATCAAGCGGGTGGAGTGACGGCGCTGGAAGAGCCGGGGGCACCGGCATCATCACCGGTATCACCCGGGGCCCAGAGCTCCTTTCTCCGCGCCCGTCCGGCCGGTGGGGCGCGGATGCCCTGCGCCCGCGGTCACCCAGGTGCCTGTATCCGGCCCGGGATGGACAAAGCCGATATCAACGACCCCAGGGGCAACGTCCCGGCCCAGGCCGTCCACCAGCACCTCGGTGCGGCCAAGGGGCCGGGAAGACCACCAGAGCCTGGCGTGGCCCCACGCCTTTCGCAACCCCACCCACTGTTCACCGGGTCCCCACCACCCGGCCAGATCTTCCGCTCCGAAAAGCGGATGGCTCAGTTGAATGGCCCGGCCGTCCGGGCGAACGGCCCACAAGGAGGCCGGCCTCCATCGCTCCTGGATCCACGGATGGGCAAAAGCGCGAACCACCAACCACCCCTGAGCCTGGGGATCCGACGACGCCCGGCGGTCCGTTGCCGTTTCCGGCGTCAGGATGACGGGTCGGTCCACCGACGAAACCGCTCCTTCAGGCAGCTTCCAAACCAGGAATTCCCCCCCAAAGGCTTCAGAACGGCTCTCTGTTCGATGCCCGGATTCTCGACGACGATCCGTCAAAAAACCGATCCACAGGCGTCGATCCTGTATGGTCCAACCCGCGAATTCGAGGGGGGAGCCCAGTCGCGCCTGCCAGACCACAAGGGGAATCGCGGATCGGCCGGTAAAGCTGATGAGGCCCCGGTGGAGAGCCCGGCGGGAATCCGGGGCATCCCGCACCACCAAAGCCACCGCTTCACCACCCGGGGACGGATAGATCCCCTCCACCCCCCAGACCGGCCACCCGGACCGGCCGGGTGCCTGGGATCCTTGAGCCGCAGAAGGCGTTTGATCGTTGTACACGCGAACCCCTTCCGCTCTCTTCGGCTCATGCAGTTTATGCCGCACAGCCGTGGATTCCTGGTGATCCTCGACCATTCGCAATGGCAGTTCTCCCCATACCTTGGGTGTTCCTCCCCGCCACTTCACTTCCAGGATGCGAACCGCCTGTCGCCTGACCGGCGTTCCTGTGGGTCCCGCGGCCTCGCCGAGGGCCGGAGAGGGCGAGATGCCATTCGTTGTTGCTGCCGACGCCTCATGCCCGCCTTTTCCCGGGGAGTCTCCCGGTTTTTGCTCGGCGTCCCGGGTGCCCGCATCGGGGCCGGGCCGCCCGGGTGAGCTTTCAGGCTTCCGGGGAGCGATGGGGGTTGTGGGCTTCGGCGGGGCCGGGACGGACCAAGCCGGGGTGGCCACGTAGAGCCGGTTGCCATCGGAGCTCCAAGCAAACCGTTCCGCTTCCGGGGCGGCCAGGCTCCAATCGCTGGGGCCTTCCGGACCGCAGGGGATCACCCACAAAGCCCCGGAACGAATGTAGCCAAGCCGTCCGCCCGTAGGCGACCAGGCCATATCGGGACTCACTCGATCCTTGGCCAGGAGCCATCCTTTCCTGCCGTCCGGGGTGGTCAGCCACAGGGAGCCCTCGGATCTGTGAACGGCGAGAAACCGGCCGTCGGGTGAAAAAATCGCCCGGTCTGCCCCTTCAGTTTTGGGAACTGGCGCGAACCGACCTTCCGCCTGCAGCACCCAGACGGCCCCTTCCCGGATGACCGACACCAACGGCCTCTGGGGCTTTTGTGCCTCGACACGTCCCACCGCTTCGGCATCTGGGGACAAAGCCGGGAACACCCCTCCGACGAGGCACAAGAAAAGCACCCATCCCGCCCAGTGGCCCCTTGACCGACGCGGGGAGGGGGCGGGAGAGAACGGGTGCCGACAGACAGCGTTCCACTGGAGCGACATAGGCGAACACTCCCACTGATGACAGTTAGCGCTAGTGTTCACCTGGTCCGGGATTTTTATGAACTCGGTGAGCCGGCCCCCTCCTGGGACGGGGCCGATTCTGCCGCAACGGCCGTCCCCGCGGAAGCGAGACGCGCATCGTTGCCTTCCCCTTGGGAAAGCCTGGCCACAGTCTCCGCCGCCCGGGCGATCTGCCCCAGGGATGCGGCCAGCTCTTCGGCGGCACTGGCTTGGGATTCGGTGTACTGACTGGAGGTCTGAATGTCTGTGACCATGCGCTCCACGGCGGCGCGGATCTGGGACAGGCTGTCCTCAATCTCTTTGGAGGCGGACTGACTGCGTTGGGCCAGGCGCCGGATCTCGTCGGCGACCACGGCAAAGCCCCGGCCGGATTCTCCCGCCCGGGCCGCTTCAATGGCGGCGTTGAGCCCCAAGAGGTTCGACTGGGCCGCGACTTCGTGGATAAACGAGAGCACCCCGGAAGTCAGCTGGATCCGCTCCTGGGCCAAAGCGGCGTGCTGGCTCATGTCGTCATTGGCCGAAGCCACCTCCGCCGCGGAACGGGACAACGATTCCGCATTGGCGGACAATTGTTCGACAAGTGCAGAAAGTTCGTGCGCTTGCGTGCGCAGCTCATCCTCCCGGGTGGTCAACACATTCAACGCCACGGCCCCGACGAACTCCCCGGACTCAAACAGCGGCACGGCCACGGCGTAGTAAGAAAATCCGAACAACTCCTTGTCGATCCGGGCCGCCACCCGCTGCTGGGTCTGCACGGCTCGGTAGATCGCCGTCCCCGGATACCGTTCCAGGGGATCTCCGACCTGGATCGGAATCGGCAGATCCGGATGTGGACAAATCGCGATGAATTTTTCCCTGTCGGTCATGGTCAACATGGACGCCTGGCGTTGCAACTGTTGAATCACGGGCGCTGCCGCCATGACAGATTCCAAAATCCCCACTTCCTTCACCTCCTCCCATAACCTTCATCAGCTGAGAAGCAGAATCCTCTTCATGTGCCTGGGCGCAACCCTCAGGGCCCCACGCTCGCGGTGGTATAGTCCCGGTGCCGAATGCATAAAAACCAACATGAACCGCCTGGTGCGAATTGCCCTCTTGACCCACGGCCAACCAAGTTGCCCCGTTTGCGCCTGGACGGCAAGGGAGTGAATGTTATTGAAGCGCTTTTCTTGGACAGCCCTGCTGCCTGTGATCCTCGCCTTTCTCGTCCCGACGGCCGCCGTGATCGCCCTCCGCCCGGGGCCGGCCGCCCTCCCCGCGGCTGATCCCGGGCCGGTGATCCGCGTGTACCGGGCCGCGACCCATTCGGTGACTCCAATGCCCCTGGAAGACTATGTCGCCGGGGTCGTCGCGGCAGAAATGCCGGCGAATTTTCACATGGAGGCGCTGAAAGCCCAGGCCGTGGCCGCCCGCACAAACGCCGTCCGGATCCTGGCCCATCCCGGCCGGGCCACCGGAGGGGCGGATATTACCGACGACCATACCCGGGATCAAGCGTTTCTTTCTCCCGACGATCTTCGCCGCCGGTGGGGATCGCAGTTTACGGCCAAATTCGACCGCATCCAGCAAGCGGTGAGGGGAACGGCGGGCCAAATCCTCGTTTACGGGGGCCAGCCCATTGACGCGACCTTTTTCTCCACGAGCAACGGCTATACGGCCAGCGCCCAGGAGGTGTGGGGAAAAAACCTCCCCTATCTTCAGTCGGTCCCATCTCCCTGGGACGCCTCGGTGGCCCCGCGATTTCAGGACACGAAAACGGTGTCCATTAAAGACTTGGCGGCGGCTTTACACCTGACAGCCGTGCCCGCCACCCCAGGAGGCTCCTTGATTCAAGTCCTCGGGGAGAGCCCAACCCATCGCATCACCCAACTCCGCGTCGGGGACCGGGTGGTGAGCGGCAATGATTTTCGCACCGCCCTGGGGCTCAATTCCACATCCTTCACCTGGACGATTTCCGGCGGCGAGGTGACCTTTCGAACGACGGGCTACGGCCACGGGGTCGGCATGAGCCAGTACGGCGCCGAAGCCCTGGCGCGGCAGGGGAAAACGGCGGAGGAAATTTTACAGTACTACTATCGAGGGACCCAAGTGGTGCCTTGGTCCAAAACCTTGGTTCTGGCGGCGGCCAAAAGGCCGAACCCTTAAAAATCTCATAAATTCCTGGGCTCGCTTGGTATATTTCACCTCATCCCCGGCGAGAATGGCCTACTGAGGTGATGAAGGTGAAACAAGAAGACCCGCATTTTGAGCATTCCCGGGATACGGAACCGGGCGAGCCCGACAAGGGTCAGGAATCGGCCGCCCCGGTGGGTGGGCAGGCGGAACCCGGGGAGAGGATGGCCGCCGAGGGGACGCCGGTCGGCCCTGGGGAACGTACGTGGCGAAATATTCTGCGGACACGGTGGTTCTACCCAGCCATTTATTTGACGGCCGCCGTCCTAATCATCGCCCTCATGTACGCCAAAACTGCCCAGGTCTGGCCTTTTGCCCATGAGACGCCGGTGCCGGCGCCGAACTCCACTGCCCTTGACAACAACAATCCTCCGGCAGTTCCCGTGGGAGCGCAGCCGGGGTTCATCTGGCCGGCAGATCCTTCCGCCCAGGTCAGCGTTTCGATGAAGAATTTTGACGACACCCTCAGCAAAGACGCCCAGGCGGCGGCACTGGTGAAATTCGACAACAGCTACTATCCGCATCACGGTATTGACCTTTCGGCCCAGAACGGAAAGCCGTTCCAAGTTCTGGCCGCTGCGGCGGGGAAGGTCAGCAAGGTGGAAGATGACCCGCTGATGGGTAAAGTGGTGGAGATAGCGGCAGATAACGGGTATACGCTGTACTACGCATCCCTTGCGGATGTGTCCGTCAAACCCGGCGAATCGGTGACCCAGGGGCAACCCATCGGCACCTCGGGTCTCAACAAGTTCGAAGCGGCGGACAAGAACCACGTGCATTTGGAGATCAAGAAAGACGGTCAAGATGTGAATCCGGAAACCTTGCTTCCCAAACCCGGAACTCCGTAACCCGGAGCCGGGGAATTGCGGGGGCGGCCGCCGAGGTCGCTTCCCTTTTTTTGTGTGCGGACTTTGTCCCGGGCGAGAACCTCCCCCGGGGGGTTTGTCAACCTCCGGGAGTGGGCATGAGCCCGTCTTCCCCCCATCGCGCTTCAGATGTCGACAGCTTAGGCATAGCAACCCCCTCCCCGCATAGAATGTATCAGACATTTTGAGATGTGGGGAGGCGAAGGGCGTGCACGATTACATCCGCGAGCGCACGATCAAAATCGGCGAGTATATCGTCGAGACACGCAACACCGTGCGCACGATCGCCCGAGAATTCGGCGTATCCAAGAGTACCGTGCACAAAGATCTGACCGAGCGCCTGCCGGAGATCAACCCGGAGTTGGCCAGCCGAGTCAAAGAGATCCTGGAATATCATAAGTCGATTCGGCACCTGCGGGGCGGGGAGGCCACGAAGAATAAATACCGCAATGGCCAGAGTTCATCCCCCCAGACGATGGTGAACACGCTGTTGTGACACCGCCGGCCATGCCGGCGAAAACGGGAGTGGCAGGACGACTTGCCTTGCATCCGTCCGCCGTCGTCGCCACTTCTGTTCGCAGGTCCCGGGACAAGGCTGACGAGGCTGACAAAGGTTTCCGGCGACTCGGGATGACGATGCCCCCCACATCCTGGTCACTGAGTCGCACCGGTTTTGCGGAGCGGACTCCGGTCCGGAGTGCACGCCCGGGATCTGCCGCCAGCAACCGCGGGAAAGTTTGCGACGACAGGCAGGAATCGCACCAGCGTCGGACGCATCTTAAGGAAGCAAGGTGTTCGCAGCGAGGCGATACATACGGGACGAAAGGGGAATCGGCGGATGATTCGTGGCCTCTATATTGCGGCGTCTGGGATGATCGCCCAGCAGCGCCGGGAGGAAATCGTGGCGAATAACCTCGTCAACGCCTCCACGCCGGGGTACAAGCAGGACGAGCCCTCCCTGCGAACCTTTGGGGATTTGTTCCTGCTCCGGCTGGGAAGCCCGGCCTCCGACATCTCCCTCCCCCTCGCTCCCGGGGTCGGGCCACTCAACCTGGGGGCGACGATGGAGGACGCGCCGCCCCGGTTTACGCCGGGCCCCTTGGTGGAGACGAAGCGCAATCAAGATTTTGCCTTGATCGATCCGCCGGGGAGGCAAAGCCGGCCCGGCGGGGTGGAGGCTTTTTTTGCGGTGGAAGGCCCAAACGGACAGATCCTGCTCACCCGGGACGGCCAGTTTATCGAAGGGCCGAACGGGCAGTTGTATACCGGGGATGGATATCGGGTGCTGGCGGCGGGGCCGAACGGTCAAGTGATCCCGGGCTCCTCGGTGGCGTTGGACGCTTCGGGGGCGGTGCACACCTACGATGGGACCGGGGCGGAAGTGTTCGGAGGATTGGCGGTGGTGGACGCGCCGGTGGCCGCGCTCCAGAAACAAGGCACGGGCGTCTATGTGCTCACACCGGGCGCGGCGGGCGGGTTGGTTCCCTCGTTCGCCCAGGTGCGCCAAGGGTTCTTGGAGCAGTCGAACGTGGACCCCGGTCAGACGATGGTCCAGATGATCGACGTTGTCCGAGCCTATGAGGCGAACCAAAAGGTCATTCACACCGTGGACCAGAGCATGGACAAGCTGGTCAACCAGGTCGGGCGGGTAAACGCGTAATTTTCGCGGGACGGGTAATGGCTCCGTGCCAAAAACTGTTGAACCGGGAGAACGTAGAAGGGGGTTCGGAGGATGAGGGTGCTGTGGACCGGCGCATCGGGGATGAGCGCCGCGAGCCATTGGGTGAACGCCATGGCGAACGATGCGGCAAACATAAACACCACGGGGTACAAAAGCGAGGATCTCGCCTTCTCAGATTTATTGGCCGTTCATTACGCTCCGGGGGTTCGGATCCCCGCCCCGGACACGCCGCCGGGGCTGCCGGTGGGAAGCGGGGTTCGGGCGGCGGCCCGGGTATCCGACTGGAGCCAGGGGCCGCTGCAAGAGACGGGGCGAAAGCTGGACGTCGCCTGGGAAGGGGAAGGATTTTTCGTCGTATCTGGGCCCGAGGGCATCCGCTACACCCGGGATGGGTCTTTTCAAGTGTCGGTGGACCCCGCAGGTCAAGCCACTCTCGTGACGGCGGACGGCCATGTCGTACTGGATGAATACGGAGCGCCCATCGATTTGACCGGGGTGGATCTCTCGACCCTCGCCATTGGGCCGGACGGGCGAATCACAGGGTCTGTGGCAGGGACGCCAACGGATATTGCCGTGCTCGGTCGGGTGGTGTTCGATCACCCCCAGCGGTTGATCAAGGCTGGGAACAATCTTTACGACGCCGGCACCGAGGTCCCCCTCACCCCGGCGGACGTCCCGGATCCTTTGCGCTTTGGACGGTTGCGGCAAGGGTATCTGGAGGCCTCGAATGTGGATCTCACCGATGTGATGACCAAACTCATGGAGGCGGAGCGCTTGTACGCCCTCAGTGCCCGGGCGGTGCTCACCGCGGATCAGATGATGAGCATGGCGAACAATCTGCGGGGCTAACCGGGATACTTGGGATTTTGGGGGTGCAATTTCATTGCCGGGCCTGTCACGGGGCAGTATAATGATGTTTGGATTGTTTCGAGGAGGTCACCCCGTGAACATACCCAATGCCCTCACCATCGTCCGGTTTATGCTCATCCCGGTGTATGTAATCGTGTTTTTTTCGCCTCGGCCCTGGAATATGGAAGGCGCCTTGGTAGTGCTCATGATGGCCGGGCTGACGGATGTACTCGACGGGTATTGGGCGAGGCGGCATCGCCAGGTGACGGAGCTGGGGATCATGCTGGACCCCTTGGCGGACAAGCTGATGATGGTGGCGGTTCTCGTTTCCTTCGTGGTCGACGGCCGGGTGCAGTGGTGGATGGCCGGGCTTTTGGCCTTGCGGGAGGTTGCGATGATCGTCAGCGCCGGGGTGCTCCACCGCCGGGGCAAGAAGATCATTCCCGCGATGATTTGGGGAAAGGCGACCACCGTTTTGTACTACATCACCGTGGTGGCGGTTTTGTTCGAGTGGCCGGTGATGACGGAGCTGTTGTGGCTGACGGTGGGGTTCTCGTTTTTGACAAGCTTTATTTATTTGTCGAAGATTCGCGAAGTGAACCAATCCTCCGCATGATCCGCCGCCGGGCCGGATTATGTACCGGAGCACCGTCCCCGGAAAGGGAAGGTGCTTTTTATGTCAACGCCCGGTTCCGCGGAAGCGAGGGCGGTACGACTAGTGTGGGCCGCTGGCCCCCCCTCATGCGCTGCCGAGGCCCCCGGATGTTCGGGAATGGGTGGTTCTCCGTCTAGCCCCTGGAGGTGACACACATTGCTTCATACTGAGCAGATTCAACAAATCCTGCCGCACCGGCCGCCGTTTTTGCTGGTGGATTGCATTCTGGAGGTGGAACCCGGCGTCCGGGCGGTGGGGATCAAGAACGTCACCGTCAACGAACCGTTTTTTGTCGGGCATTTTCCCCAATACGCTGTGATGCCCGGCGTGTTGATCGTGGAAGCCCTGGCCCAAACCGGTGCTGTAGCGATCCTTTCCGCCGATGCTTATCGGGGGAAGATCGGCTTTTTTGCCGGGATCGACCGCTTCCGGTTCCGGCAGCAGGTCCGGCCCGGGGATCAGCTGCGCCTGGAGGTCCAGATGACCCGCTTGAAAGGGTCGGTGGGCAAGGGCGAAGGCCGGGCCCTGGTAGGAGACCGGGTTGTGGCCGAGGGTGAGTTGATGTTTGCAGTGGGAGATCCCCCCGCGGAATGAGCGAGGGCCGGAGGGCCGCCCAGGTGGCCGCCCGGCCCGCTGCGTGTTCAGGCCCCTTTTATCCTCTTTTTTATCTTCCCCAGTCGTGCCCCAACTTTTTCAAGGCTCGACGCAGGTGATATGTGACGCTCTGGCGGGTGACCCCTTCTTGTTTGGCCAGTGCCGACAAGGGCAGCCCGCTCAGGAGGCCGGCGAGAACCCGGCGTTCCCGGGGCGCGAGTCCCGCCAGGAGCAGCCGGATTTCCGCCTCCAGAAAGGGCTCGGCCCATCGGGGGTCCCGAAGCAGCGCAAAGATGTCGCCGGGTCCCCCATCTTCCGCTTGCCCTCCAGAGCTCGCCCGTTTTTGCGTCTCCCGAGATGTCCGCCTCACCAGGGTCCACAGCCGGTGGTGCAATTTTCGGGCGAAGAAAGCCGGGAAAGGCACTCCGCGGTCGGGATCCCATATCTGGAGCACCTCAAGGTAAATCAGGGCCGCTTCCCCTTCGGCGTCTTCCCGATCGATGTTTTGGTATTTCCTTGCGACCATGGCGGCCAGGGGCCGCAGGTGAAGCCAGAGCTCAGCCACAGCAGCCGGGCGTCCGGCCCGGGCTTCGATCAGCAGATCCGGTGGAATGGGTGGAATCATCTGTCCAGTCCTTTCCCCGGAGGCCTCCGGTGGATATTGCGCGCATCTTGAGGATAGAACGCGCAATCCCCGGGGTCAGGCTGTCAGTTTCCACAACTTGGCGGGGGAGAGGGCGTGGAATTTTTACAAGTGAAGAATGACTTTTTAAAAATGGATAATGAAGAGGCGAATCACTCTTAATAGCTAGACAAGTATTGAGTATTTCGTTATGGTTTTATTGATAATATTTCATTCAAGTAAAGGGGGTCTCATCGAACATGCAGTTTTTGGATTTGGGTCGGGAGGTCTGGGAACTCGGGGCGTTCTGGCCGGTCTACAACCAAATGGGAGATGTCACCCTTGTCCTCTGGAAGAATGGCGAATTCGACCTCCTTCCCACCTCCGCTTCCCGGCTGCTCAAGAGTCTGGCCGCCTCCCTGGCGGTGGATCTGCGACAAGTGCGCGAAATTTATGGCCGGGAGGTGGCCAGAAAGTTGCTGGTGCCCCTGGCGCTCCACGATCAATTTCTGCTGGTGCCCCTCAAGGTTCGCACCGCCGTCATCCCCGGAGATGAAGTCTATGGGTATTTTGATCTTTCCTGTATTCAAGGTCTTCAGGTATCGGCGGAAGGGGTCACGGAACTCATTGTCGCCGGGTGCATTATTTCTCTGAGGCAGAGGCTTCGCTCGGTGGAGGAACAGTTGAATCGCGCCCGGCACATCGAGTGGTTGTATCAACTGCGCATGGTGGAACGGCGGTTGCCGATTTGGCTGGGGCGGCCCCGTGGAACGGAGCATGTCCCGCCGGCGGAGCTTCGCCGGATTCACCCTTCGGGGGAATTGGAGCCGGAGAAATCCCCCGATAAGCCCAGTGGTGAAATGTCAAGGGGGTGGTCGAAGAAAATTGGGAATGGATATGGGAAATAGTTACAAATGCGAAG
>NZ_JAILZZ010000083.1:0-6239 GCF_023512215.1 Kyrpidia sp.
ACCGAGGACGCTGGAGATGGTGCCGTTCAGCAAATTGGTCAGGGTACCGGCGGTGACCGTGGTCCCCAAGACGCTGGAAATGGTCCCGCCCAAGGCGATGGTGGTCAGGTTACCGGAAGTGTCGGTGGCCAGAATCCGGCTGGTGCTGGTGCTGTCCTGACCGAAAATGAGCGCTCGCAGATCGTCGGGATTGGTGTTGAAAACGGCGAAATTCGGCAAATCCATTCATCCTTTCCGAAGTGATGGCTCGGCGGTGTTATTGCCGTCACTGCTAGAAAGGATACGGATGCGCATTCCCGACGGTTTGGACATGGATCCAAGGGCGTGAAAATATGCGCCTGCCCTGTGTGAATGTCAGGGGAGTCACCGGAATGAATCAAGCTTAGAGTTCGTCTGCGAATGGCCATGGCCGAAACACCCGGTCATTGACACGCGAGGACGCATACAGTGGGAAGCAGATTCCCATGAAGAAAACGAGGTTCTGCCATGTTTCACCAATCGATCGAGACCTACACCACCACAGACAATCTGCAAGGATCAAATTTTATCGAATTGGCCGGCCTAGAAATCTATACCTTTGTGGTGATTAACTCCGGCACCAACCCGGCCACGGTGGCCTTACAGGTGAGCCCTGATCAGGGGACGTTTCTTACGGACAGCCTGTTCACCGACCTCATCCCCCAGTCCGCCGTGGCTCTGGTGCCGCGATTGTTTCTTCGATATGCCCGGATTGTGTTTCGCTCGACGACTCCCGGGCGCCCCACCACAATCACCATCGTGTTTAATGGTCAATAGACGCTCTGACCGACCATCACCTGAATAACCACGCCGAGGTGTATCAGCGGGTGCAGGCCTTTCTGGCCTGTAATTTTCATTCCGATCGGGAGGCATGAAATGAAATGACGGATCCACAAAAAGAAGTATGGGATCGACTGTGGGAAAAAGAAATTTCTTATGAATGGGACTCACTGAGCCAAACTATCTATGAAGTGCTTTGTCGAACGATTGGGAAGATGGACAAACAAAGAATATTGGAAGCTGGTTCGGGAACGGGGAAAATATCCCTTCGGTTAGCCAAAGACAACGCTGAGGTGACATTAGTCGATTATTCTAATAACGCGCTTGAGCAAAGCAAACGGGCATTCCGGGCAAACAATCTTTCGGGTCATTTCGTCCTTGCGGATATTAGATATATGCCATTACCCAGCGGGACTCAGGATGTCACATGGAACGCGGGAGTACTGGAACACTTTTCTGAAACCGAACAGTTACAGATCCTTCAGGAGATGAAAAGAGTAACTCGTCCCGGAGGGACTGTATTGGTTCTCGTACCGTACGCTCACTGTCTTCCCTACCGCGTTGGCAAGGCATTTGCGGAAGAATATGGCCTGTGGCCTTATGGACAGGAGATTCCAACGGAGTCGTTACGGGACACTTTCTTGGCCGCCGGTCTTAAATTTGTTTCAGAATTTGACGTTGGTTTCCTGGATTCATTGTGTTTCTTGGATTTTATCCCGGGGACCCCAACGATCAAACAGTATCTGCGCCAATGGTATAGTTCCCTACCAGAAACCGAAAAACAAAAGTTTCCCGGTTATCTGCTGGCTTGTATCGGAAAAGCCTAATCATTCAATTGTCAAATTCCCGAATGAGAGAGGAGACAGTTCTCGATGCCGGAGGTTGTGCACACTATTCCTTTCTTCGTCCTTCATGAAGGAGATCTCGAGATGGTCGACAATTGCTTGATCACCTTAACTGATTCTTCCACTCCCCCTTTTCTCGTCGTCTACAATCAAGGACTGCTAACAAATGATCAAGTAGTACGATGGCTAAGTCGTTACCCAATTCAAAGTGTTGTCCTTGGTCGAGGAATCAACGATGGGATTCCCATCGCCAGGCAAAAGTGCTTTGAATACATTTGGGATAATCTACCGGAAACCAAGTACATCACGGAGATTCACATGGACATGTTATTTCCACAAAACTGGACTGAAAAATTGGTTGAATTCTTGGAACAGCACCCCGAAGAGCCGTTTGTCAGCCCGGGAATCATTACTGGGTTTGGAGAATTACACCCGGAAGCCAAGGGGAAACAACAAATTGCCCTTCCAATTGGTGCTACTCGGAAAGACATTCTTCCGCTCTTGAATACATTGACTACAGAATGTGTGGTTGAAGGATTTGTACATCCGGTACTACATCGTTGCGAGACTTTACATCAGATCGGCGGCTATGACTTACAATTCTTACCGGGAAAGCAAGGATACGAGGACGACTTCCTTTTGCTGAGTTATTTTTACCTCCTTAAATTGCCCATATCCTGGCGTCCGAAAGCCTTATTAAGCGTAAGAGTGTTCCATCGAACCTTGGCCCAGCGTATGAATCTGCCGGACAAATCAACGGAAATGGGGAAAAACTTCCACGGACTTCTGGCTAAATTTGGGATTCAAGGTCTTCGGGATTTAAGCAAAATCCATAATAATGAATATTTTGAAGTTATAGCAAAGAGACTTAAACTATAAATGTGAATCGTCCTCGGATTACCGCCAAGACATCGTCGTTGGTTGTGCTGGCGGCCTTCGTGTAGTTGAACGATTCCGTTGTCACCACGGCTGGGTCAGATCCAGGGAGAAGTAGTTGTTGTTTAAGGCGGTGATAAAGAGGAGCACGGGATCGCCGTCCCGGCACACCCTTCAAGAAAATGTAAGTCATGATGATCAACAAGACGGCCAGCAGCACCAGACCGATCGTTAATCGCTCATCCCTCCCAAGAACCTTCTCGGGCACCTGCCTCACTGGAAACTGGCCCCATTATCTTCCCCCGATCCTATACTCGGGCAGCCCTTTGGATCTTTCCATACTGTTCTACGTAATAATGTCCGTAAAGATTTCCGAATAACTCTCGGGAAACTTCCCAATCAACCCTCTAAGTGACCTTGTTGGCAAGCTGTGCGGCGAACTGTGCAACGAACTTCCCAGCGAGCTACCTTGTACCTAAACCAAAATTGAATTGGACAATCTCCTCCAAAAATGTGATCATACGATCATAATATAGTGTAATTAGACGGACCCTCCTCTCTCAAGAAAAGCAGTGTTTTCTCCGTTTTTCTCACTCAATCGCACGATTTCGCATTTGACCTATTGTACTCAGACTGCTCAATCGTTCATGAGAGCGGTTTTGGCTCTTTGAGGGTGCATCAAAGTAGACGGTACCTGACCGTCTCCTAAATTATGGTACACCCCTCGGATCTCCACCAAACACTTTCGTGGTTTACCCTCTCATGTCTCACAGGGTCGATGCCCTCAGCAGTCCCTCGTACGGCCTATCGAAAGGGTGGAGGCCAGTTAAGCTCGTATACTGGGTCGCTGCCCGAATGGAGGAAAGATCTACCGGCTTCTCCGTGCTGTACATTTGTCAAATGCCAATCATGCGATGATGCCTTTTGCTATGACACTGATCTGAGTTCACATACTCGATTGCCAAGGCGAGCCTGTCAAGGCCGTTTTTCCGCCTACCGTGAAAATGGCACAAAAAAGCCCCATCACTATCCTTCAAAAAATGTCTGGAAATATCAGGATGCTTCCTGTATGGTGATCTTGAGACCAAGGTTCTCAAGTTTTTTCTTATACCGACGAATCACGGCCTCACGATTCTTTCGCTCCTGATAGTTTGGCCCCAAGTCTTGGTATACTGTTTTCTTCGTCAGAAGGTGGTAGATGATCACGAGTATCCAATGGGCAATGGCAACAGCTGCGCGTTTTGACCCTCGGCGGGCGGCGATACGATGATATTTCGCGGCCAGATAGGTATTCTTGGTTCTCGAGGTGGCGCGGGCAGCTTCCACCAAGGCTTCTCGTAACCATGGATTCCCTTTACGCGTCTTTCCACTATGTCGTTTGCCCGCACTTTCATTGTTGCCTGGACACAGGCCTGCCCATAACGCAAGATGAGCCGCACTCGGAAACCGAGTCAGATCCGTGCCAATTTCCGCCAAAATCAGTTCCGCCGTCCTTTTCCCGACCCCTGGTATTGTTTCCAGCCTCCGAAGGTCCTCCTCAAAAGGGCTCATCCGCTCCTCAATCTCTCGGCTGACCTCCTCAATTAACTCGTCCAACTCATCGATATGGCGCAGTTGCATGGCTATCAATTTCCGTTGGTGCGGACGCATAAACCCCTTAAGGGCCTGTTCCAGTTCCTTGGTCTTCTGGCGCAGCCGTCCTCTTGCTAATTTCTCAAGCGATTTTTCGTCGACTTGGCCAACAGCAACCAGTTCGTTCAGGATCGCCCGCCCTGTGACCCCCATGACATTACTGGCCACTGAAGCCAGCTTAATGTTGGCTCCCTCCAACACCTTTTGCAGGCGGTTGACTTCATTGGACCGTTCCCGAACCAAGGATTTACGATATCGCAGCAGCTCACGAAGCTCGCGTTGTGCTCGATCCGGAATATAACTTCCCCGAAGCAGCCCGTGCCGCAGCAAGTCGGCAATCCATTCTGCATCGCGAACATCTGTTTTTCGCCCAGGAACCTGCTTGATGTGTTGGGCATTGACCACCAAGATTTCAAACCCTTGATCCTCGAGCAGATTGTAGATCGGTTTCCAATAGACCCCTGTACTTTCCATGGCCACATGAGTACACCCATGGTTCATGATCCAGTCGGACATTTCTAACAAATCCTTAGTCATGGTGCCGAACGTCCGAATTTCTTTGACCTTCGGTGTAATTACACAGGCGACCACTGTCTTTTTGTGGACATCCAGCCCGCAACAGCATTCGTGGACCACCTGCATCAGGCACACCTCCTGAAGAAAGTGGCAGCCGCGTGGCAACCGATCTCAATCGAATTCTACCGTGCGTGCTTCTCCAGGGGATAGCGACAAACCGTGGTACTCAAGGTTGCCCACTCCGTCTTGACATCGGGCTCAAGGCACCAGGCGAGCTCCGTGCGGCCACCCGGTATCATCATAAACCACTACACCCCATTTTCATAGACCGTGGTGCCGCAAACGGCATGGGTGTCTTGACACCTCCGTCTTGACACCTCCGTCTTGACACCTCCGTCTTAAACCTGCTCACCCAATACCAAAGCTGATGTTCTTTAATCTGGTGAGCGGCACACCATTCGGCCCCGGTTTGCCCGCTGGCCCGGAAATCGGCCACGCGGGTGCGCCACAGCTCACGAAGTTCTGCCAACTCCGCCTTCGTCATGTGACTCCCTCCCTGATTAGGTTCTGGGAGCATCATCTCGCAAAACAGGGGCGGCAGCTATGTGTGCGCCATTTTACGCTTACAAAGGGACCGCACCAGACAGGGAGCCCCTCTAAGAGAGGCTCTGTTCCGTTAGAGCGATCCTCCCTCACTACACCCTGGAGCCGGGGAAAAAAGAGGGAGGGCCCCTACCCTCCCCAAGAACCGCTCAGTTTTTGCTGTTGAAATATTCTTGGCTCACCTGCAACTGCTTCTTCAGGATCGTTTGCCACAAATGGCCCTTGATCTCCCCTGTTCCCTTCGACACTTTCATCCGCTTAATCGTCCCATCGGGCATAAATTTTCGGTAGTAGTAGCTATCCGTTTCCTTGTACAGCTCCCACCCGTCGTTCTCGCAGAACCGCTTGAGGTCTTTCCAGCTAGGCATCCAGCAGCCCCACCACACCCTCCAGGTCATCCTGGATGAGAACGTTCAGGACATAGGCCGCATGGTGTTTCCGGTTCGGGGCGTTAAAATACAACTGGAATTCCTCCATGTACTCGTTCGCGTACTCGACGGCTTCCTTCGCCAGCTCCCGTTTCAGTTCCTCCACCGTCGGCGCGTTGGCCGCGATGCCAAACACGTCTAGGGTGCCCGTGAACGTACCGTCGTCCTCCTGCTGGTACTCCACCTTGAAACGGTATCCGGACAGCAAAAACCGCAAATGCTCAAGGGAAACGGCCGCGAACTTGTCACGGTTGCGCTTTACAAACTGCGGCCGGACACGAACCACGGTGTCGATGAAATGACCCCAGTCCTTCCGGACATCCGTTGCGTTCAGGACAGCGTTCATCAGCATTCCCCTCCAGCCCCCATTCCACCATGCTTATGTACGTTCTGTACATAGTGTACGCATAGCAATGGGGAAACATACGGAGTGGGTTGAATTTCGGGAACTGCCTCAGTTATGGGGAGCAGGAGAAAAAAGAGGAGGGGTTGCCCCCTCGTCACACCTCCGCCAAAGCCGCCGAAAGCTCGTTCCCGGCTT
>NZ_JAILZZ010000084.1:0-6219 GCF_023512215.1 Kyrpidia sp.
GTCTGGTAGCGTACAGAAACCACTGCTTTTAACAGTAAATCCTTTCCGTCTTGGACGTCAAGGAGCCTCCGCGATTCTTTCGGATGGGTCCAAGGAATGTCATGTAGTTATACGACGTGTAGGCGGGAATTGGCCGAAAAACCTTTCCCGCCTTTATTGGGGTGCCTTCGTGTGCCTCGCAACTGTCGAACTCGAGCATGCGATAGTTCTGAAAAAGTGCTTCCTTCGGATTTGGTCATATTGTAATCCTGCGGTTTTCGCAAGGTTGAACTTGACCAAAGGAGACTTTTTTAGAGCTCTCGCATGCCAAACTTCTCCATTAACAAAAAAGACCAGATTTTCAGGGGATGAACAAAAAATCGTTTGTGTATGGGAGGATATTTGATTGGGTATCGGCAAGAAATTACGAGATGAGAGGAAAAAAAAGGGGTTACGACTCATTGATTTAGCCAAGAAAGTTAATATGTCAGTGAGCAAGTTAAGTAAGATAGAAACGGGAAAAGATTCCATTACCGTAGTCGAGTTGATGATCTTAGCTAACGCATTGGAGGTCCCAGTTACGGCCTTCTTTCTTGATGAGGTATCAGAGTTGATTGTACTTACCAGAAAAGAAGACCGAAGAAGAATCATCCGTAATTTGACACCAAAAGGACCTGTATGGCAAGAACAGCTAACTTCAATGAGAAACGTCAAAATGGAACCGGCGCTCATTTACATACCACCAAGCGGTGAAAGCGGCAAAGAGATCACCCATGAAGGTGAAGAATTTATCACTGTTCTCAAGGGAGAGTTGAATATATGGATTGCAAATACAGAATATCATCTCTCCGAAGGAGATACCTTGTATTACCCAGCAACGATGCCACATCGGTGGATTAACCCGCAGGAGAGTGAAACAATTATTCTGGCCGTTTCCACTCCCCCGTCTTATTAAACATACGAGCAGTCCTGTAGTGAAATAATTTGAGGTTTGCTGCATAAAAAACCTCCTATCTACCTACAATGGGCACAAAGCGCCTTGTAGTAGATTGGTTCATTATGCGAAGTTGGTCAATGGCTGCCCCGTTGTATTCTATATCTTTGTTGGTCGTAACTTTCCATAACGGCTAGCTTTCCATAACCGGTCTTATGCGAAGATTCGCATAAAACGGGAAAGGTGGAGCGGTTCAACCGAGTGGTGGATGACTTTCTCCAGGAAGTGGCCCTGGAGAAGCCCCAAACTCTGGACAAGCTCAACGACCGATTTGCCGTTTGGCTCAGTGAGTGTTATCAACACCGGCCGCATTCCGCCCTGGGAGAGAACGTGACACCGGAGTCGGCGTTTCGCAGCGACCCCCACCCCTTGCGTTTTGTGGATCCAGACGTGCTTGCTCATGCATTTTTGCATGTGGAGACGCGCAAAGTCGACAAGTCCGGATGCATCAGTTTCCTGAACCGCAAGTATGAAGTGGGACTGGCGTTCATCGGTTGCACCGTGGACGTGATTTACGATCCGGCGGACACGACGGAGCTGACCATTGAGTACGAGGGTCACGAACCGTGGCGGGTGCGCCCGCTGGTGATCGGGGAGCGAACGGGGAAACGTCCGAAGCTGCCAGATCATCTGCAACCGACACCGGCTGAGTCCTCGCGCCTGCTCGAGGCGGCACACGAGCGTCACCGGGAGCGCCGAGACCGGCAGATTCCGGCCGTGTCCTACCGGAAGGTACCGAAAGGGGAGCCTGGCGATGTTTGAGTCCTTTTACGGCCTGCGCCGGACCCCTTTCTCTCGGGATATTCCGGCCGGGGACTTGTATCTGCCTGTGGCGCTGGAGGAGGTGCTGGGGCGGTTGCACTATGCGGCCCAGCGAGGGTGGTTTGCCGTCCTCACCGGCGACTCCGGGACGGGAAAGACCACGGCCATTCGACGGTTCGTCGCGACGCTGGACGCGGCCCGGTTCAAGGTGCTGTATCTCTCGGACTCCAAGCTCACCCCGCGCCACTTTTACAAAGGGCTGCTGGAACAGCTCGGGTGCGAGGCGAAATTCTATCGCGGGGATGCCAAACGGCAACTGCACCGGGAGATCGAGCTCATGCGCGGGATTCACCATTTGCAGCCCGTGGTCGTGGTGGACGAATCGCACCTGTTGGATCGCGAGATGCTCGAGGAAGTCCGGTTTCTGCTGAACTTCAAGATGGACGCGCAAAGTCCCATGGCCCTGATTTTGGTGGGTCAGAGCGAACTGCAGGAGCGGTTACATTTGCAGGCATACGCTGCGATCCGCGGGCGGATCGACGTGCAGTGCAGGCTACCCCATTATGACCGGGCCCAGGTGGGCGAATACATCCGCTGTCACCTCACCTATGCGGGTGCGCAGCACGAGATTTTCTCGGATAAGGCGATGGATGAAATCGATCGATTCTCGGGCGGGGCGGCGCGGCTGGTGAACAAAGTGTGCACACATGCGCTGATTTACGGCGCCCAAAATGGCCACCGCATCATTGATGATCACATGATTCGGCGCGTGGTGGCCAAAGAAAGCAACAGCAAGAATGATTGGCAAGGGTCCCACATATCCAATCCACTGAGCAAACTCGAAGCTTCCCGATGTGTACTTTATTGAGGTAATGCTATAAAGATCTGCAGTCAGATAATCAGTAGGATGAGGGGATGGGATACTCTTCCACACGAACGTGCTTTCCCCTCAACATCTTGGACAATTTAACTAAAGCCTCAGTTCCCGAGATAATTAATCTGTAATGGTGATGAGTGTTCAATCGACATTGTAAAAAAGGGGGGAGCAGATGGATAAGCCGAGAGCTTATGGAGTGTTCATAAAAAATGGGACTCATACGTGTAGGACTGCAGCGTACATCCAGTGGGCGACATCAAAGGTATCAATAGGAAGTTGTCTACTGCTGAATCCAGGGTCGGCAGATTTAATCGACTCACATAATAAAGATAAGTTGAACTTTAACGGCGAAGTACGGGGAGAGATTCGACTCGATCATACCATGAATCAACTCATTCGTTTTGTAGAACAGATTTTTAAGCCGTCCGAACCAGACGGACGGTTTTACATCTACAATTTGTTCTCCATTCAGCAAACTTCATTATCAAGTGCCTTCGAGGAGTTTAAAAGCCTTGTGGAAACCGGGTACTATGACCCAACATCATCCCTTGTCGACAAACAAGAGTTAAAGAAACACCCCTGGATCTTGTTGGGATGGGGGTGTGACGAAGAGTCATTTCCGGTTGAACTGCGCGCCGTAAAGGACAGATGGCTAGAACTCATCTCGCATGCTAATATCCCATGTTTTGGAAAGAAACATCCGGAAGGCAAGGGGTATTACCATCCTAGCTATGCTCTGTATCATCCGGAACTCATTGATGAGTTAGTATCAATCTACAAATTGTGTGTTAGTGATTCATGACTGATTTACAATGGGCCAGATTCAACGGTTATATCTGGGGATTCGCCGTGTGACTGGACGATGGACTTGGCTGGAAAACAAGCTTCCCGCGCCCAGTCTGGAAGAAAGGCCGGTGCTGGTCGATTTCACAAAGGTGATTTCCTGCCGGCCGTTCTGGCTAAGCTTCTGGGTTTGAGCCGATCCTGGCTCTATTACAGACCGGCCAGCCCATCTCACTAGATGGGGCGCAAGCAACAGGATCGAATTGGCGACAATCCGTGCAATACACTTCCTTCGGCTTGGGGCGAATGGCGGTGATATTACGCAACGAACACTGGCCCGTGAATCGAAAGGCCGTCCAGCGTCATATGCGAGAAATGGGAATTGCCGGGATCACACCGGGCCCAAACCCAAGCCAACGTTCTCAAGCACACCGGGTCTACCCGTATCTCTGGCGCGGCATGAAGATTGAGTCCAAATCATCTAATGGGCACCGACATCACATATATCCGGATAGCCATATATCCGGATGGCCAGTGGCTGGATGTTCTGGTCGCAGTTCTAGACTGGTATACCCGGCGTGGTCAGGTATGAATTGTATCAGACTTTATACCTCGACTTTGTCCTCGAGCCTGACATTCTATAATCACTCGGCCACTGTATTTGGCATTCAAGGAACGCAAAGAGGGTTTTCCGCCAAAAAAGGATTTACCATAGCTTCGGAACTGGAATGGGTCCGGGGTCTATATCTAGAATGCAGCAAAGCAACAAACCTCAAGAACAGCCGAAAAAATGTCTTGACAATGGGGTTACCTCAGTTGAGGAGGGATAGGGTGTGAAGTATAGAATTTTACCACTTTTGATGCCGTTTTTTTGTTACTTAGCGGTTGTGGCAATTCGGCCATATCGAACGCAGATTTGAAGAATCTGGATGTTGGATCTTACTTTCCGGAAGACTCTTCGACAGCGACCTATGATACATACAATGCCCCAAGTAACAATGTAGTTGTCGAAGAAACAAACATCACTCATCAGGTGTCACAGAATAAGTTTGTTATCTTGACTACTGCAACAGGACAGGCCGCAAATGTTGGAGATAGACAAGTCGCTTATGCTGTCAACAGAAACGAGATTATCCAAATTGGAGTTAGTAATTCTCTCATTGGAACAAGCAATAACCAGAAAATTATTTTAGCTAACACTTCACAGTGGACTGCTGAACCGTCAGAGACCGACACAATTACTGGCATCAATAAAACCATCACTGTAAAAGCTGGAACATTTAATAACTGCATTGAGGTGACAAGTGAGGTCAAGTTTGGAAACGATAAGGTTTTCAACAAATCTTATTACGCACCTCATGTTGGATTAATTCTTAAAGAAATTAAAGACAAAAATAACCATCAATATGTAAAATTTGTAGAACTAGTGAAGTTTAGTTCTGTGCAAAGTCGGGATAGCTTAACAAACGAAGACTCTTCCGCCACCCCCACGAATTCTAAAAAACCTTTAACAGACTTGCAGATAGCAGCTGGTTCCGGAAATGTGGAACTGGTAAAAGCTTTGCTCAGCCAAGGTGCCGATCCTAATGTAACAGATTCAAGCGGGGCAACTCCTCTTATTGATTGTGCGCACTCAGCTGCTAACCCACACGCTAATACGCAGGCCTACAATGAAATAGCAAGGATTTTATTGGAACACGGGGCAAATCCAAATGTTCAGGATGCCAGCGGAGACACAGCATTGTCCTTTGCTGTGTTCGCGAATGATCTAGAAATGGTTAAGCTTTTATTGAACGCCGGAGCAAATCCAAATCTCAAGAATACGAGTGGACTTTCGGCGATGTCGGGAATTGATCCAAATTCGGCGATAGGAAAATTGTTGATTCAATTTAGCACATCCGCTAATTCTAATAATTAACTCGAGCTTCGCACCCTCAGCAAGCCAGCTTTGGTTTGATTGTATTGAGTAAATGGTCGATGAATCGCTATACAATCTGCTCAATCATGTCTTGTTCCTGGGTGACTATCCCATATTGGGCGACTCTAAGTCACTCCAAAATAAGCCTCAGTCTTTTATAAACCGGAAGTCGTCCAGTTCATTACAGCAATCGTACAACAGACCGCCAATAGTTCGAGGATCCTGGCCGTTTCTGGAAGTCACGGACAAGATGATATAGCGGACGAAAACGACGGTTGTATGTGTAAACATTTTGTCATACGTGCGCCCCTGGAGTTCTTTCGCCAGTCTCAGATAGGACTTACTGACCTTGAAGAACGTCTCGATGTCCCATCGCTTACCGTAGATCTGAACGATCTCTTCTCTTCGTCGGCCAGGCGGGTGTCGGTACACAGGAGCGTTAGCCATCTACAGGAACGACCTCGATCTCGGACGAACACGATCTTGGCGGGCACCAGCCATATTCTTCAGCATACACACGACGTGCGGAGAACGGCGCGCGGCCTGCGTAATCGTCGATGGGTATGCGAACCAGCTATCGAACAACAGGTACTTTGCTGAGATGCCCAAGTCCTGAGCCTGTGCCAGCAGTTCGAAGATGACCTCCGTGGCTTTCCGCAGGGGCTCCTGCCCCGCTTGTACCCACAGGTGCACTTGTCGACGGATTCGGTAACGCTGCACAGCCTGTGTCCTCGTGTTCAGAACTCAACAGGGAAAAGCATAAAGGCACAAACGAGTTGCCATCCGACCAACCCAGTGTCAGTAGTTGGAAGGCTCGTACGAAAGTATAAGAGACGTAGTTCAATTTTTACCTGTAATCCCTGAATTAGAAAAATTGACGTTTTTCGTAATAAATCATATAATAGG
>NZ_JAILZZ010000085.1:0-6218 GCF_023512215.1 Kyrpidia sp.
AGCGCCCAGGCGAAGTTCAACCTGGTGAAAAGTTATCGATTGCGGGGCCTGAGTTATTGGGTGCTGGGCTACCCGTTCCCCCAGAACTGGCTCTTGTTGGAGGATAATTTTACCGTGCGAAAGCGCTGAAAGGAACAGATGCGGGGGCGCGACAGGCGAACGGGCGGCACCCGGCCCCCGCTTTCAGAGGATTTGGACGCTGGTTTTCGCCCTCCACAAGCATCAGCCGTCTCCTTGTGGCGGCAATCGACCACAAAGTATTTCCATAGGCCGGGAGCCCTCGTGCAGCACTGATTACAGCAGTTTTTCTTTTTCGATGGCGTCCCTCTGCAGCCGCGCGGCGACCGTCTTCCAAGACAACTCACTCGATCGTTGCTTCATGCCGGAGGCGACGCGGTTCATGGCATCCACCGCCGCCCGGACAATGAGGCAGGGAACCTCCACATCGGCCTTTGCCGCGGAACTTGGAATCACTCCAGGGTCAAACAACAGGTCGTCAGGGAAGCGCAGAAGGATATCGGCGGGCAAATCGGTCACCAGGAGCTTCTCCCGGCTCTCGCACAACCCTTGGATCGACTCGACCAATGTGGAAAATCCGCTTTTCCCTCCGCGCGAGAGCCCCTTGGCCTGAAGAAGATCGTACGCCACTCGATCATTGAGCCACTCCTGTAGATGCCCTACTCGCTCATTGTACCGTTCGTAGCGCTGCGCTGCCCCGGTATCCCGAAATTCCTCCTCAGCCCTGCGCCTGAGGGTTTCGCGCAGAGGCTCCACATCCGCTTCGGTCAAAACCTCATTTTCCGCCAAAGTGATCCCCTTTAGGTCCTCCCAACCCTGCACGAGAATCGGTATGGATAGGCCGTCTTTCCCTTTGGACAAAACCGCATAACCCACCAGGGACACATCGGGCAGGGACCGACTCGACACGGTCAAACGTTTGATGCAACCCGGCAGTTCGTGCTGCTCCATGTGGTCAAGCAGGGCCTCAAACACAGGATCGCCGTAAGAGGCAAAATGAAGAGGGACTCGTTCTCCCGCCTCCCGCTCCCGCAAGCCGGTATCATGCAGTTGACGAGACGTGGTGAGCCACACGGGACCTCCGATCCCGTCAAGCCCTGGAACCATCAATACCGGTTCTCCCGCGACTTCCCGGACCGAACACCCCAGTTTCCACAGATATGCCGACCCGCTCAGCGCCTCCCAAATCGCGTCCAAATCCACGGGTATACGCCGGCGCCCCTGCTCCTTAACCAGACTTTGGTAGATGTCATAAAGATCTTTTGAATCGATCTGCATCGTTTGCTCTTGCTCGCGCTGCTTTTCTAACCGGTCCCTCAGCCGCTTCTCCAATTCCGATATGTCCAGCTTGCCTTCCGCCAGATCATGAAACTCATCCGGCTGCACTGGCAACAGGGACATTTGCTGAGGACCCACGACAAGATTGGCCTGTCGCAGACGCTGCAACAACCGCCCGTAAACGACCTCTTCTTCACTTCCGGCATAACACAAATTGACCACAAAAATTTCCGGGTGGCGTTGGCCGATACGGTCGATCCGGCCGATGCGCTGTTCGATTTTCATCGGGTTCCATCCGAGGTCAAAATTAATGAGCATGTCGGCCGTTTGGAGGTTCAGGCCCTCAGCCGCCGCATCGGTACACAGCAGGATATCGATCTCACCTTGCAGGAATCGTTCTTTGATTTCTTCCCGGTCGGCCTCGCCCCGACCCCCGGCATCCGGCGCAAACCACTCCGCCCCTTTCCCGGAGTAGGTGCCGATGTGCATCCGCGGCGCCGCCTGCCGCAGATGCGAGAGAATATCCCGGAGTGTGTCATAAAACCGCGTAAAAATCACCGTCTGCCGGAATCTCCCCGAGACGGGATCTTTTCGGCCATCCAGAATCCGAAGGAGCCGCTTCATTTTTGAAGAAGGCCCCTGTAAACCACCCAGGGCCTTCAACATGGCCTTCAGTTGAGACCGCTCCCACTCCAGATCCTCTTTGGTCCGGTCTTTGAGCAGCGCCACCACCGCGGCATCATCATCCTCAATCTCCGACTCAGTGACTGCCTCCTCCAATGAGGCTGAATCCCCGGTTTCCCCGTTCGAAGCTTCTCCCACCGTGTGAGCGTGCAACGTATACTCGACCTTGTGCAAACGCCGCTCCAGGGTTTGCTCAAAAGCATAGAAACTCGAAGCAAACCGGAGGCGCAAAAAGCTCAGCAAAAAACTCACCATCTGCCTGCCCGCACCTCCGCCCGATCCACCCAACCGCCTGGCCAACCCCCGGCTGTATTGCTGAAGCTGTTTGTAGATCCGCGCCTCCGAGGGCTCAAAAGGTACCGGTTCCACCGGCAACACCCGCCGCCGGGCGAGATTGTCCGCCAACTCGCCGCGATCCCGATACTCCTCCAGAAGCTTCCGGGTGTGGCGCATCATCACCCGGGCCAAGGGGGAAGCGGCGAACATCAGGCGAAGCATCCGTTGCCGATCGCGACCCCTGGGGGGCTGCTTCTCCTCCAGCCAGCGCCGGGCGACGCTCTGAATCCGGCTGTCGATCACATAGTTTTGGATAAAGTTCCACAACCAAGGATCTTGATGTCGAACGGCCTTCACCGCCCGGCGCAGAAACTCCCACTGCCACGGATCAAGCTCTTTCTCCTGGATCAATGAGCCCAGGACATTGTAGTATTCCAGCGTCAACGTCGGATCGAACTGAAACGCCCCGACTCGGTTGGTCAGGGCCAACAGATCGCACACTTCCACCGGGTGAATTTGCATGGGGGTGGCGGTGGCGAGCCACAAAGCCTCGGCCCGGGGCCGCAGGTGACTCTTAACGGCGTTGTACAGGTTCCCATAGTCGGGATGTACACCCGGCCCTTTGGACGGGTTCTTCCGGCGGGCCATATGGGCTTCATCCACCAGAATCACGTCAAAACGAGGCGCCTCATCCAGCTCTCTCGCCCAATTCCGGGCAATCAGTCCGGTTGAGACGATGAGCAGATCCCCTTCAAACATTGACTCCACCGTCTCCCGGCGTTCTTCGGGAAAGATATATTCGTAGGACAGGCGGGACCCCGTCTGGACTCGGCCGAAACTCATCAACATCTTCGAGGCCATCTGCCGTTGCCACTGGATCGTCAGCCCCGCCGGCGCGGCGACGAGGATCCGCTTCGCCAGACCGGACAGGTACAACGAACGAAAAGCAAGACCCGCCTCAATGGTCTTCCCAAGCCCCACTTCATCGCACAACAGGTGAGAATAGGGCCACGTCTCCACCAAGCGCTCCACGACCACCGCCTGGTGGGGCCAGGGAGCGACCGGAGCCGTCTCCATCCCCACCCGACGGCCTCCGGGCATCTTGGGACCGTCGCGAAGCACTGCGAATTGGAGCCGTTCCAACGCGGACGGCGAGGCCTCCTCCGGTTCTTGCGCCGCCGAGGTCCCGTCCACTTCCACGGGTCTTTTGACATGTTCCGCGAAGCGGACCAACCGCTTCTGAACCGCTTCGGGCAATGGCATGATCCGCAGACTCTTCGGGTCTCCCTCCCACAGATGTTGAAAATCCGCCTCGGCTTCGTCCACCCGCCTCCGATCCTGCCCCTCCCACCAATCGCAGTGAACATCGATATTCTCGGCGTTTAACGCCAGCGCCGTCTTCGATTCGTTCAGACTGCCGCTGCCGTACAACCGATTCCCGAACTCGTCCCGGAGGATGAACCATTTTTCGTGCACATAGCCGTCTTCCACTGAATCAAACGGGAGAGGCTCCCCGGTATCCCGATGCACGCGCAGGGCCACCTTCAGCTCCAGATGCCCATGAGCCACCATCCAAGCCAGGAGCGTCACACCGTTGCGAACCTCGTCGGGCCATCGCTCCTCCCCTTCCAAGGCCTCCCCCAGCCGATTTTCCAGCCTGCGGGCATCCCCCTCCAGCACCGCCTTCACATCTTCAGGCTCCAGGTCAGCGCCGACAATCAGGCGCATTCTGCCGCCACGCCCCACAAAGGCGGAGAATCCCCGGGAGGCTGCCGCCAAGGAAGTGGAGCGAAAATACCCCGCCACCCGGTCATACTGCACCGCGCATTTCAGGGCGGGAATGTAAAAATCATGGAGCATGTTCAGGGGCCGCCCGTCGATGACGGTGGAGGAGGTTCGGTAACTGTACCGCCACTGGTGGGCCCGCAACCCCTGATTCTTAACCCGCGTGTCGATTGGATGATCTTTTGGCCGGCTCTCCATCTTTCCCCCCTCCGCATCCTGGGAGATCATTTCAAGCCAAAAAGGATGGCCTCGGCCTCTTTGCGCGGTCCCTCCTCAGAGGCCTGGGCCGCCCACACCGAGACCAGGTCGAGCACAACCCCGGCCTTTCCTCCGGCGTGCCCGGCCAGGTATGCCCGGGCCACGGGGATATCCCCCTCCCGATAAGCCATGATCAGGCCGTGAAGCAGATCCCATTCGGTCAGCGGTTCTTCGAGCCGCTTCGAACTGCGCTCCTCCGGCCGAGCCAGGCGCAGTTTTGACCCCCTGCGCACCAAGGGCGCAAAGTAGCCCACCTCTTCTCCCGCCTTCGGCCGACCCCGCCGGCCGCCCTGCTCATCGTTCACCCCAATCATTCTCCCCTCAATCCGGTACCCCGCCGCCTTACTTTCCAGACGAATGTTCAGGGATCGGGAGAGACTCAGCGCTTCATCATAAGGAAATTCCGCCAGGCCAAAAATCCCGTACAAGGTCACCGCCATGGCCGCTTCCGGGTTTAAATCATCCACCTTCAGCCGCCCTTGGGTCATCCGGTTCACTTGATACTGGGCCACCACCGCGCTGGCTTCGTTCATCGCCCGGATCGGGCTGACGGGCTCGTCCCCGTCCATCACGGGCCAGTTTTCAGACAGGACCTGAAGCGCCCGCCCATAACAGGCCACCATCTCATCCACCGGATTGAGTCGGAGGGCAGAAAACTCCTCCAAGCCTTCCCGCACCGCCTCCCGGATCCGTTGGGCCACTCCGGTGCCCCCGAACCCCAACCAGGTGGCGGGGGTATCCTGATTCTCGACGCGCTTCCGGCAGGTCAGGAAGATGGAGCTGGCGGCCGCGGCATTCTCTCGAATGTGTTGAGAGTTGGCAAACTCTGATTCAACAGGTAATGAAGACGTAATCATCCACCCGTTTGCAATTATGGATCGCGTCAACGTCTCCCACGCTTCTTGCGTTTTGTGCGTAAACATAATAGTCATTAGACCATCATCCTTAAGGACACGCCGACACTCAACAAAGATTTCGCCCATAAGATCCTCATACCGGTGTTTCGCACTATCGGCGGAACCGTCCCTCACCGGGTTGGCAACTGCCTCATCATTTTTGTTTGTCATTCGCCTTCGAAACAATTCTGGGTAAAGGTCGTGCAGTGTTCGCTTTTCCCATACGTAATAGAAATCCGAGAGCTCGGCATACTGAACATTGTTATAATAGGGCGGATCCATACAGATCAGGTCCACAGAGCGATCAGGCAACTCAGTATGTGCGGCCGTCCCGCAACGAATCGTTACAGGCGGCGGTGAACCGCTCAATCTTTCGTGAAGGGGTTTCATTAGCTCTGCTACGCCGACGTATGCGTCCGTCACCTGGGAAAGTGCCCAGGCCAATCCGGAGTTAGGGCCTGAAAAAATCATTTCTCCAAATGTCCATTTCAAAGAAAAATCATGACGGCCGAATGTACCTGACACGATCGCCCGCTGGGGGATCCAACGTGTTTGTTTACTGTTATAGTCAACTCCTTTATCAATCACAAACTGCAAATACGTGACCACGGCCCGCCCGCGCTCTTCTCCGAGCTCCTTCAGAATCTCCGGCTTGAGGCGGTTGAGTTCCTCAACGAGAATCAAATGACCCAAAAGCTGCCGCGGAGTAAACATATCGCACCAGCGGGTCATCCCAACGCGAAGTGGTTCTACCGTCTTATGGCCTTTCGGGATACTTTCCGTCGGGATCAACCCCTGCTTCTCCCACTCCGGCCAGTGCTCTGCCAACATCCGTTCCGCTTCCGCCAGCGCTTCCAAATCGCGCTCGTTAGGCGCCCGGAAGAACCGCACTTTCTCCGTCTTGATCTCCCCGGCCTTGGCACCGCTTCTGTAGCGTTGGGGTTGGCCATTCTTATCCAGCTTCGGTTGTCGTCGCACCGCCACAACACAGTACAGCCGATCTTTCCACCGCCCGAGCGGCGA
>NZ_JAILZZ010000028.1:0-38032 GCF_023512215.1 Kyrpidia sp.
CACCATTGCCCGGCAAAATCGCACATTTACCATCACAGACCTGGGAGAACCCCGTTTCCACCCCGGGCAGGCCGTCTCCCTCCGCATCCACGACGCCTGGATCATGCCGGATGCAGCCGACCCGGATCCCGCGCTGGTTGGATGGCCCCGGACGTAGCCATCGCCTCGAGGAACGCCCCGGCGATCGCCCGATGGCCCGCAGGGTTTGGGTGCACCGGGCGACGCCACGGGATGCGTTGCCGGTCTCCGAGCCGGCCCCGGCGATAACCCTCAATCCACTCGGGCTGCCGCCCTTCAAACAACAGGTGCAGAGGCACGATCACTGTGCGCCCGCCCGCCTGGGGAAAAATCACGCGCTCATTGAATTCGGCCACCGCCCAGGAGGCGAGATGACTTTCAGGATACGGGTTGTACACCGATCCCAGGAACACCCAACCGCTTGTCTGGGTTTTCACCCTCGCCAGTGCGGCGGCCAAATGCCGGCGGGATTGCTCCAAGAGTGCAGGCAGGCGGTCCGGGCGGACGATGACCGTCCCCGCCCTCCACAATAGGTCGTTCCCTCCGATCGTCATCACCACAATGTTTGCTTGGGGGAGCGGTTCCAGGCGGGTCTGGTGCATCAAGTCGACGGTCCGCATTCCCGGGCGGGCCAGTATCCAGGTTCTCCACGGTTTTGCGGTGGCCTCGTGCAGGCAGCGCGTTAACTGACCGACGTAGCTTCGGTCGGGACGCCCGGCTCCCACTCCTGCGGTGATCGAATCCCCCATTCCCAACAAGACCTCCGGAATCGACGTGTCCATCTTTTTCGCCCCCTGTACTTCTCGTCCCACAGTTCTTTTCCGTTGTATGATGCCGCCTGCGAGGATGGCACGACGGACTCCCAAGGACGGGCTGTGGTTTGTGATCTTGTGCTCCAAAAACTCGGGCGTTTATGCGAGTCCAATCGCTTCTCGTTCCCATAAACTGAAGATGAACCGTGGCCCCGGAAAGGAGGAACCATCGTGGCCAAAGGAAAGAAATCCACCCATTCCAAAACTCAAGGGAAATCGGCGGCGGGACGTGGTCCGGCACCGGCACCAGGTCCAGGTCCGACAACGCAGGCGGCTGCCCCGAAAAACGGGATTGACATCCTCAAGGAAAACATTAAGCGCGTTGGCAAAGACGGGCTGATCAACATGCTCCACGACGTGAAGAATGCCCGCCCCGAGGACTGGCAGAACCCCGAACGCGTCAAAGAAATGGCCCGGCGTTTTGCCCAGCAGTTCCACATCCCGGTGTCCGAAGACCGCCTCAATGCCTTTGCGAAAGCCTTCCAGGACGCCACCCGGACTGGACGTCCGGTGACCGTTGAAGAGTTGGCGAAAAAATACGGAGGCGATCGGGTGGATGACGCGACCATCAAAGAAATGAAAAAATATATCCCGAAAGTCCCGTAATCATGCGAGGAGGGTTGCCCCGCCCAACGGGTGCAACCCTCGTTTTATGGATCCAAGTCTTTTGCAGCCCCGGCGATCTCCGGCCGCGGTCTCCCGAACAGCACGGCGGCGGTGCCAGGCCCAGGGCCTGGGCCGGGTTTCTCTTTCCTCACGAGCCCTCCGACGGGGGTGGGGCTTGACCGTCCCCGCCGATTCGCTCGAACAAGCGGTTTCCAATGGGGGAGTTGAGCAGTGCTCCGAGAATCGCGGCTAAATCCGCCGTACTCAAATTTCGCCCCCGGTGTTGGATCAATTTTTGCAGAATCCCAGATTCATTCAACGAGTTGGCTGTGGAGAACAGGGTTTCGATCATCGTATCAGCCTGCTGGACATACTGAAGCGCCTGCTTCGTGAGCTTCCGCAGGTTTCCAAGGGAGTTGATCGAATCCTGGATAAACCGAGGGGACAGGCGTACGGAGGGCAATGTGGCTGGCGGGTCTGCTTTAAGCGATTTTTTCGCCGTCCCGGGGTTTTGGCCCGACTTGCGCGCCGGAGATGGCGTCCGACTGCGCGGTGCCGGCACCCTGGACGACCGAGGACTACTTTTCACGACCGCCACCTCCCTTTCCCGCAGCTTCTCTCACCATCCTATGGGTGGAGGCGACCTGGGGTGCTGGGCTGTCCGCCCAACCTTTGGCACATGCACCCGCTTTTCCCGGGGGATTCTAAAGGCGGAGGTGTCAATATGCAGGAGACCCATCATCCGGAAGGCACAGACGGGCGGCGGGGAGTCGAGGGTTCCCTTGACGGCACAACGGCAGCGGCGCCGGGGAGGGAAAGCCTTTTCGCCCGGGCATGGAAGGCAAAGCCCTGGACCAGGCCGGATTGATCCACTTTCGGCAAGACAGCTTATGGGCGGATGGCGAGGGGCGGATCGGGGGCTTCGACCAGTGTTAAAACGGCGCCCCGCAAACGGCTGTGCCGCTCCGGGGCGCCCCATGTTCCGTTCTATCTCCGCCGGGCCAAAGGTTCTTTCCCGGCGAACCCCTCTTTTTAGCGCTCCACTTCCCCGAGGAATGCCTCCATCCTTTCCATGGCGATCTCCAGATCCACCCGGGACACCGCATAAGAGAGCCGAATATTGTTCGGCGCTCCGAATCCCGAACCCGGGACCAGGGAAACCCGGGCCTCCTCCAACAGCAATTCGCACAACCGGTCCGACGTATCGATCGTCTGCCCCCGATATCGGCCCCCCAGCAGCCGCGACACGTTCGGGAACAAGTAGAATGCCCCCTCCGGCTCCGCGCAGGAGATGTAAGGCATCCCCCTGAGCCGCTCCAACACATAATCCCGCCGAGCTCGGAATTCCTCCACCACATCGGGATCAAAATGGTCCAGGGCCACCACCCCCGCCTTTTGCGCGATGGATGTGGGATTTGACGTGCTCTGGCTCTGCAGGCTGGTCATGGCCTTGATCACATCTTTCGGCCCGGCGGTGTAACCGAGCCGCCACCCGGTCATCGAAAAGGCTTTCGAGAAGCCGTTGACCACCAAGGTCTTCCGAAAAATCTCTTCGTCCAAAGATGCGATACTCACGTGCTCCACGCCGTAGATCAGCTTCTCATAAATCTCGTCGCTGATCACGTAACAATCGGCCGGGCGCAGAACCTCCGCCAAGGCCTCCAGTTCCTCCCGGCGATACACGGCTCCGGTGGGATTGCTGGGGCTGTTGAGGATCACTGCCTTCGTTTTTGGCCCCAAAGCTTCTTTCAATTGGCCCGGCGTCACCTTAAAACCGGTGGACTCATCAGTCGGCAAGATCACCGGGACTCCTCCGGCCAGCCGGACTTGCTCGGGATACGTCACCCAATAAGGAGCAGGTATAATCACCTCGTCCCCAGGATCCACCAGGGTAAGCATAATGTTAAATAAAGAATGTTTCGCCCCCACCGAGACGAGAATCTCGTCCGGCTCATACCGCAGGCCATTTTCCTGTTCCAACTTCTGGATGATCCGCCGGCGCAGCTCCATAATGCCGGCCACCGCCGTGTACTTCGTGAACCCTGCCGCGATCGCTCCCACCGCCGCCAAAGAGGCTTCGGGAGGGGTCTGAAAATCCGGTTCCCCCACACTGAGGTTGATCACCTGTTCACCGCGGCTGACCATCGCCTTGGTCTTCGCATCAATGGACAACGTCGGAGAAGGAGCAATTCCCCGGGCCCTCGCCGACAACGACAAACCCATCTGTTTAGGCCCCCCCTAGCTCGGCGGGCAATGATTGCCCGTGCTTCTTTGCCCTTACCATACTGGAACCGGCGCCTTGCGTCAACAATCACCGGCGGGAGCGGCCCTGAAACCAATCCCACAAGTGATCAAAAGGCGTTCTCGTTTCCCCTTGGGACCCTGGTGGGTGAGGTGGACTTCCGTGCAAAGAGCACACCTCCATGGGCTCTGTCCCTTTTACAAAATAATCCCACTCAACCCTGGGGCAGTTTTCGGTGGCCAACTCACCGGACAGGGGATCCACCGCCGCCCGGACCAACCCGGGGGGAACCGGAAAATCCGGGGATCCCGGCGCCACAGCTTTGCTCATAAAATCCGCCCAGATTTGGGAAGCCAGGGTCGATTCCGCAAGGGAAAGGAGCCGGTCCTTGTCGTACCCCACCCAGGCCACTGCCACCAGATTCGGAGAGAATCCCGCCATCCAGGCGTCGGTATCCGTGGATCCGGTTTTTGCCGCCAGGGGCCGGCCCTCCAGTTCCCGGGCCACCCGCGCCCCGGTTCCCTCCGGCCCGAATACGCTTTTCATGAGATCCGTCAGAATGAACGTCCGCTGGGGATCGGTGACCGGAGTGGTCTTCGGATCGATCACCTCCAGAACCCGGCCTTGGGAATCCAGCACTTCCCGAACCATCCGGGGCGTCACCTGCACTCCTCCGTTGGCAATCGCCGCGTACGCCCGGGCCAAGTCCAGGGGAGACACCGGGAGTGTGCCGAGCGCCAAGGATGGATAAAGCTTCAAAGGCTCGGTGATGCCGAGTTGTCGGGCCATCTCCACCACGGCCTGGGGACCCACTTTCATGATGGTGTCCACGGCGTACACATTGTCCGACCGGGCGATGGCCTCTCTCATCGCCACCGGGCGATATAAATAATGATTGGCATAGTTGTGTACCTCGTAGGTTTGCCCATGTCCGTAGGTGACCGTCGTCGGTTCGCTGACAAAGGACGTGGTGGGGGTCATTCCCCGATGCAGAGCCGTGAGATACAAAATGGGCTTAAAGGACGAGCCCGGCTGCCTCCGGGCGAGTACTCGGTCATAGGAGCTGGTTCTATAATCTGTTCCTCCCACCCAGGCCTTGACGTCCCCGGTGTGGGGATCCAATGCCACGAAGGCGGCTTGAAGGCCACTTCCCTTTGGAATCGCCCGGGCTACAGCTTCCTCCGCCAGGCGCTGAAGCTTCGGGTCCAGTGTGGCGTAGATGGAGAGCCCACCTTTGGCCAAGGCCGATTCCGGCACATCGTACCCAGAGCTGAGCTCCCGGCTGACATCATCCAGAAAATACGGCGCAGGCCGGTCCGGGGCGGGCTGCCGGGCCAACGCAAGGGGTTCTCGCCAAGCCCGGTCCGCCTCCGCCTGACTGATCATCCCCGCCCGCACCATCGCCTCCAGTACCTGCTTTTGCCGTTCTTTCGCCGCTTGAAAATGCTGGATCGGATCGTACACACTCGGTCCCCGGGGCAGTCCCGCCAACAGGGCACACTGGGCCAGATCCAGGGACTCCACGGACTTGCCAAAATACGTCAAAGACGCCTCCCCCACCCCCGTGGCGCCGTGGCCAAAATAGATGGTATTGAGGTAGCGTTCCAGGATCTCATCCTTGGAGGCGTGCATCTCAAACTGCAGGGCCAGGATGGCTTCGTGGATCTTTCGGGTCCACGTGCGGTCCTGGGTAAGATACAGGTTCTTGACCAACTGTTGGGTGATGGTGGAACCGCCTTGGACGGTCGCCCCTTCCCGGATGTCGACCCAAAGCGCCCGGAGGATACCCCGCCAGTTGAGGCCTCCGTGTTGATAGAACTGGGCGTCTTCCGAGGCGATGACCGCTTCTTTCATCGCCGTGGGAATGCGGGTTAAGGGCACATAGTCTCGTTGGTCCGGCCCGCCGTACAACTGTGCGATAACCGATCCGTCCGCCCCGTAGACCACCGTCGGGCGCGTATCGCCGCCCGGGGGCAGGGGTGCGAAACGCAGGTAAAGCACCGCCAAGCCGGCCAGGCCGATTCCCATGGCGGCCGCGGCCAACCATATTCTCCACGTTCGTCTGATCGGATTGCGGCCAGGCCGCCCCAGGGGAGGCAGGGACCCCGGGGACGGCGCGGAAGAATTCGAGGTAACAGGAAGATCGGATAAACGATTCACAACGCGTCCCCGCCTTTCCATATTCCCAGTATGGGCGCCGTATCGCCGGTACAAACTGTCATTACCGTCCCATCATTCAGAACCTGGCCTCGGCGGGGGAGAATGCGTTGTCCGCGCCTGTGTTCTGGTATAATACCTACGTCTAACAAGGGTCAGCGGGGGGTGCCCCGGAAAGGACGTGTCCCATGGAGCTCTGGTTTACCGAAAAACAAACGGAAAACTTCGGGATTACCGCCAAGGTGTCCAGGACTTTGCATACCGAGCGGACTCCGTATCAGCGAATCGATGTGCTGGAGACGGTGGAATACGGAAGAATGCTGGTACTGGATGGCATGGTGATGTGCACCGACCGGGATGAATTTATCTACCATGAAATGATCGCCCATGTGCCGCTGTTTACCCACCCCGATCCAAAGCAAGTGTTGGTGATCGGCGGGGGAGATGGGGGTACGATTCGCGAGGTGGTGAAACATCCCCGGGTGGAGAGGGCTGTGCTGGCGGAAATTGACGAGCGGGTTATTGCCGTATCCAAAGAATATTTTCCGGCACTTTCTCGAGGGTTCGCCGATCCCCGGGTGGAGATCGAGGTGGGGGATGGGATCGCCCACGTCAAGGCCAACAAGGACACCTACGACGTGATTCTCGTGGATTCCACAGAACCCATTGGGCCGGCGGAAGGGTTGTTTGCCAGGGAATTTTACGAGGGAATCTATGAGGCGCTTCGGCCCGGAGGGGTGTTTGTGGCCCAGACGGAGTCCCCGCTTTTCAACGCGGCCCTGATTTCCCGGGTCTGGCGGGATATTGCTTCGATCTATCCGGTGACGCGGCTTTATCTGGCGCCGGTGCCCACCTATCCCACGGGGATGTGGAGTTTTACATTGGGATCAAAGGGGCCTGATCCCCTGCAGGCGGAAGGTCAAGACGACACGGCCATCGACACCCGGTACTACACCCCGGAGGTTCACCGGGCGTCTTTTGCCCTGCCTCGCTTTGTCGAGGAGCTGCTCGCCCGATGAAAGCGATCCGCTTTGACCCGGCATTCAGCGGAGAGGCGTTTTTGGGGGCGAGCCCGGACTACGCCGAGGCCAGGGCGGTCATCTACGGCATGCCCATGGACTGGACCGTGTCCTTCCGACCCGGGGCGAGACTGGGACCCCGGCGGATTCGGGAGGTGTCCGTCGGGCTGGAAGAGTACTCTCCTTATCTGAACCGCGATTTAGGAGAGATCCTTTACTACGATGCCGGAGACATTCCCCTCCCATTTGGCAACGCCGCCCAGAGCCTGGAGAGAATTCGCGAAACGGTGGGGCGGATCCTGGCGGATGAGAAGATCGCTGTGGGGCTCGGCGGGGAACACCTGGTCAGCTGGGGCGCCATTCAAGCGGCGGCCGATCGATACCCCGATCTCGTGCTCGTTCAACTGGACGCCCATGGGGATCTCCGGGAGGAGTACGAGGGACAACGCTTTTCTCACGCTTCGGTGATGCGCAGGGCGGTGGAACGGCTGGGCGGGGAGCGGGTGTGGCAGTTCGGGATTCGGTCGGGCCCGAGAGAAGAATTCGAGTTTGCCAGAAACCATACCCATTTTTATCCGTTCGAAGTGCTCCCGGGTTTGACCGAAGCCCGGGAGCAATGGGTGGACCGGCCGATCTATGTCACCGTGGACATTGATGTCGTCGACCCGGCTTTTGCTCCGGGGACGGGCACCGCGGAGCCCGGAGGGATCTCTTCGTCTGAATTGCTGAGAGCGATCCATTATCTAGCTGGGTTGAAGGTGGTGGGCTTCGACTTGGTCGAGGTCTCCCCGCCCCTGGATCCGACGGAGCAGACCCAGATCCTGGCGGCCAAAGTGATTCGAGAGGTTCTTCTCACGGTGGTTCCGGCGACCCGCTGAGACCGGCTCCAACGGTGCGATGATCCCGGACCTGTCGGCGGCCGGGAGGAAGGAAAGGAGTTTGCGACATGTCGACCCTACACAACGTGCAAGAGAAACTGCGCCGGGAGTTGGCCGCCGCCGCCGGTCGCTGCGGTCTCTCCGTAGAGGCGGACCGGGTGCATCTTGAGGTGCCCCGGGACAAGCGTCACGGCGATTATTCTTCGAATACGGCCATGCAGCTCGCCAAGGAGGTGCGGCAGCCACCGAGGGCGTTGGCCCAGCAATTGGCCGAAACCCTGGACTGTCGGGCTGCCGGGGTAGAGCGGGTCGAGGTGGCCGGGCCGGGATTTTTGAATTTTTACCTGGACACCGGGTATTTGGACGACATCTTGCGGGAGGTGCTAAAGGAGAAGGGCGCCTACGGCCGCAGGGCCGTACCCCGGGGGAGCCGGGTGCAGGTGGAGTTTGTCAGCGCCAACCCCACCGGCCGGCTGCACATCGGCCACGCCCGGGGAGCAGCCTACGGCGACGCCCTCTGCCGAATTCTCGAATGGGACGGATACGAGGTTCAGCGGGAATATTACATTAACGATGCGGGAAATCAGGTGCACAATCTCGCCAAATCCCTGGAGGCCCGGTATTTTCAAGCATTGGGGCGGGACGTGCCCATGCCGGAAGATGGGTATTATGGCCGGGACGTGGTGGAGCTGGCCGAACGGCTGGTTCGGGAGGAGGGCGATCGATACGCCAAGATGTCGGAGGAGAAGCGATATCAGGCGCTAAAACAAAAGGGCCTCGAAGCGATGTTGCAGCAGATTCGGGATGATTTGGCCCGATTCCGGGTGCGCTTTGACCGCTGGTTTAGCGAACGTTCGCTTTACGAATCGGGTGCGGTGGAGGAAACTGTCGAAGAGCTCCGGCGCCGGGGGTGGGTGTACGAGGCGGACGGGGCTCTGTGGTTCCGTTCCGCAGCCTTCGGGGACGACAAAGACCGGGTCTTGATCAAATCGGACGGGTCCTATACGTATCTCACACCGGATATCGCGTACCACCGGGACAAATTGGAACGGGGATTTGACCGGTTGATCGACGTCTGGGGACAGGATCACCACGGCTATGTCGGTCGGATGAAGGCGGCGGTGGCCGCCCTGGGCGGGGATCCGGAACGGCTGGTGGTGCGGCTGTGCCAATTGGTGGCCCTCTACCGCAACGGGGAACAGGTGCGCATGTCCAAGCGGACGGGAAACGCGGTGACGATGGCGGAACTCATGGACGAAGTGGGGGTGGATGCGGCCCGGTATTTTCTCCTGCGCCGCAGCAATGACAGCCACATCGACTTTGACCTCGATTTAGCGGTGTCCCAATCGAACGAGAATCCGGTGTATTATGTCCAGTACGCCCACGCCCGAATCTGTTCGATCTTGCGCCAAGCCTCCGAACGGGGGTACCCGGATGTGGACCAGGCGGCGGAATCGGCGAACCTTCAGGTGTTGCGCAGGGAGCCGGAGGTGGATCTCCTCAAATGGCTGGGTAACTTTCCCACCGAGGTGGAAAGCGCCGCTGCGGCTTATGCGCCCCACCATATTGTGCACTACCTGGAGGAACTGGCTAAGAGATTCCACAGTTTTTATACGAGCTGCCGGGTCCTCGGCGAGGCGCCGGAGATCGAGGTGGCCCGGCTGGCGCTGGTGCGTGGCGTTCAATGGACTCTCCGGGTGGGGCTTGATCTTCTGGGCGTGGCGGCGCCGGAACAGATGTGAAGGAGGGATCGGGGTGGATCCATCACGCGACCCGGACGAGCTTCAACGGCGGCAAATGATGGAGCGGATGAAATGGGAGTTGGCCCGGGAACTCGGGGTGAAACCTCCGGTGGATGGCTACTGGGGAGGATTTCCGTCCAAGGTGTGCGGGCAGATCGGCGGGCGGCTCCGGCAGCGCATCCGGGTATTGACCGAAGAAGGACCGTCGGGGAAAAAGCCGACTTCCTCCGGGTCGCCACCGGGTCCCGGACCGAACCCGCGTCGGGAGGCGGGAGGGTCATCCCGGGGCGTGGGAGGTTCCGCTCAGGGGGCGCCGAAGACCCGCCGCCGGGGATCTTCTCGCTGAGCGGGAGGCAGGGCCATGTGCGTGAATTGCCGAACTGTTTCCGCACCCTCGGGCCGGGACCGACACCTCGGTTTTTTCTGGCTTGTTCCAAGACAACCCATTGCCCAAAAGTGAGGGGACGGTTAAAATGAATGGTGAATCATTCATTTTAACCAGGCAAAGTGTTGAAAGGAAGAAAACGAACGGTCGTTACAGGCCGTTGATTATAGGGGGGTTGAGATGTGGTAGCGTTAGCGGTCCTGCGCATCGTGATCTTTCTGGCGCTCCTCGTGACCTCCGTGTACCTCTTTTGGACGGCTTTCTCGAAGCGCTATCGGTATCTTCGTTTGGGCGCCGAGGAGGACCGGACGGATAACACGGGAGAACGCATCAAGAGTTTTCTGAAGTACGTCCTCGCCCAGGGGAAGGTGATCGCCGAACCGGCGGGGCTGGGGCATTTTGTGATTTTCTGGGGATTTATCATCCTTTCCTTTGGCACCTTGGATTTTATCGCCTATCAGTACTTTGGCGTGCACTTGCCCTATGGGGAATGGTCTTGGTTTGCGTTTTTGCACGAACTGTTCTCCTTATTGGTGCTGGCGGCCATCGGCGTGGCTTTCTATCGCCGGTACGTATTGCAGCCCATGCGCCTCGACATTTCCATTGAGGCCGGGGTGATTCTCGGACTCATCACGATATTGGTGATCTCGGATCTGCTGGTGAGCGGCCTTCAGATCGCCCTCCATGAAGAGGCTCCGAGTGCGGCGATTCCCATCGCCACGTGGCTTGGGACCGTATTTGCCGGCGGGTCGCCGGGTGTGTTGCGGGGATTCCACGAGGTCTTCGTCTGGGTGCACATTCTGACCTTGCTCGGGTTTCTCGTGTATATTCCCCGGTCTAAGCACCTCCATATGATCGCGGCGCCGTTTAATGTCTATTTTCGTAAACTCCGCTCGCCGGGCAAGTTGAAGACCCTCGACCTGGAGGACGAGTCGGTGGAGGAGTTCGGGGTCGGCCGGGTGGACCAGTTCACGTGGAAGCAGCTCCTCGACGGGTACGCTTGTACCGAGTGCGGCCGGTGTCACGTCAATTGCCCGGCTACGCTCAGCGGCAAACCCTTGTCGCCAAAATATCTGATTCTCAAGATGAGGGATCATCTTGTGCAGGTCGGGGACACCCTTTTGGCCCAGCAGCAGATGGCTGCAGCCGGGGCCGGGGCGGGGGACGCCGAAGTGGCGGTGGCCACCGAGATTCCGTCTCTAATCGGGGACGTGTATACCGAGGACGAGATCTGGGCTTGTACCACCTGCCGGGCTTGTGAGGAAGCCTGCCCGGTCTTCAACGAGCACGTCGATAAAATCATCGACCTGCGTCGGTATCTGGTGCTCACAGAAGGCAAAATGGAACCGGAGATCAGCCGAGCCCTGAACAACCTCGAGCGCCAGGGGAACCCTTGGGGGCGCAGCCGCTCCAGCCGGGGGGATTGGGCGGAAGGTCTCGACGTGCGAGTCCTTGAAGAAGGGGAAGAGGTGGAATACCTGTACTATGCAGGGTGTGCCGCCTCTTACGACGACCGTAACAACAAGGTGGCCCGGACCCTGGTGGGTCTCCTGCAGAAAGCCGGGGTGGATTTTGCCATCCTCGGCAGCGCCGAAGAATGTTGCGGCGAATCGGCCCGGCGGCTCGGCAACGAGTTTCTCTTCCAACAGATGGCCGAGCAGAACGTGGAATCTCTGAAGAACTATAAGTTCAAAAAGATCATCACGGCGGATCCTCATTGCTTCAACACCTTGAAGAACGAGTACCCGGAATTCGGCCTGGAGGTGCCGGTGATCCACCACACCCAGCTCCTGGCGGACCTCGTTCGGGAAGGAAAGCTCAAGCCGGAAAAAGAGCTGGACATGGAAGTGACCTACCACGACTCCTGCTACCTGGGGCGGTACAACGGCGAGTACGATGCTCCGAGGTTTATCCTCGAATCGATCCCCGGCGTCCATCTCGTAGAGATGGAGCGCAGCCGGGAGCGGGGCATGTGCTGCGGCGGCGGGGGCGGCGGCATGTGGAAAGAAGAGAAACATGGAAACCGCATCAATGTCATGCGCACCGAACAGGCGATGGAAACCGGCGCCCAGGCCATTGCGTCCGCTTGCCCGTACTGCCTGATTATGATGGAAGACGGGACAAAAGCTAAGGGCGTCGCCGACGAAATGAAAACCTTCGATGTGGTGGAGATGCTGGACCAGTCGGTCAACGGTAAATCTTAAGAACGCGCGGGGGTTCCCGGGCGGGCGCACGTCAAGGCCTGCCCGGGTCCGTTTGCGTTTCGGAGAGGGAGGATGGCGGGTGGCACGGCGAACAGCGGTGGTGGGGGCGGCTCGGACGCCCTTTGGCAAGCTCGGCGGGGCACTGGCGGCGAAAAAAGCGGTGGAGCTCGGCGCCACGGCGATTCGCGGGGCGATGGACCGGGCAGGGGTGGGCCCGGATGAGGTGGACGAACTAATCATGGGGATGGTGCTTCAGGGCGGGGCGGGCCAGATCCCGTCCCGACAGGCGGCCCGGCTGGCGGGACTTCCTTGGGACCTCCCGACGGAGACGATCAATAAAGTGTGCGCTTCGGGACTCCGGGCGGTGACCCTCGGGGACCAGATCATCCGGGCCGGGGACGCCCGCACCGTGGTGGCCGGAGGGATGGAGAGCATGTCCCAGGCTCCTTATGCCGTTTTCGGAGCCCGGGAAGGGTTGCGCATGGGTCACGGGCGGATGGTGGATCTCATGATGTACGATGGACTCTGGTGCGCCTTTCACGACGTGCACATGGCGGCCCTGGGCAGCCGAGTGGCCGGTGAGTACGGGATCTCCCGGGAAGACCAGGATCGCTGGGCGCTGCGCAGCCACCGCCGGGCGGTGGCTGCCATGGACGCCGGCCGGCTGGGCGAGGAGATCGTACCTGTGGAGGTTCAGGAGAAGCGGGGTGTCCGCCGGGTGGAACAGGATGAAGCGCCCCGGCGAAACACCAGCCTGGAACAACTGGCGGCTCTGCCGCCGGTCTTCACCAAGGACGGGACGGTGACGGCGGGCAATGCCCCGGGGGTGAACGACGGGGCCGGAGCTCTGGTTTTGATGGACGAGGAAGCAGCCCGGTCGGAAGGCAAGGAAGTGCTCGCCGTGATCCATGGCCACGCTGAGGTCGGGGCCGAAGCGGCCTATATCGCCACTACCCCGGCCCTGGCGATCCAGAAGCTGCTGCAAAAAACCGGGCGGCGCCTGGAGGACATCCGCCTGTTCGAAATCAATGAGGCTTTTGCGGCGGTGGTGTTGACCAGCGCCAAGCTTTTGGAGATGTCCCCGGATGTTCTGGAGGAGAAGGTCAATGTCAATGGCGGCGCCGTGGCCCTCGGGCATCCCATCGGAGCCAGTGGGGCGCGGATTCTCATGACCCTTATTTACGAGCTTCGGCGCAGGGGTGGGGGCCTTGGCATTGCCGCGATCTGCAGCGGGGCGGCCCAAGGAGACGCGATTCTGATCGAGGTTTGAGAAAGGAGCAATGGGATTCATGGCGAATATCGGGCGAATGCTAGTGGTTGGAGCCGGGCAGATGGGCAGCGGAATCGCCCAAGTAGCAGCCCAGTCGGGACTCGAAGTCTGGCTGCAGGATATTTCTGAAGCCCTGGTGGAAAAAGGGGTCGGGCGGATTCGCGCCAACTTGGATCGCCAGGTGGAAAAGGGGCGCATGACGGCGGATCAGCGCCAGGGGGTCCTGGATCGGATTCACCCCGTCGTCCGGCTGGAGGACGGGGCTCAGGTGGACATCGTCGTGGAGGCGGCGACGGAAAACCTCACGATCAAAAAGGGCATCTTTGAAACCCTCGACCGGCTGTGCCCACCTGGGGCGATTCTCGCCTCGAACACGTCTTCCCTGCCGATTACCGAGCTCGCCGCCGTCACAAAGCGGCCCGAACAAGTGATCGGGATGCATTTTATGAACCCCGTCCCGGTGATGAAACTGGTGGAGGTCATCCGGGGACTCGCCACCCGGGATGATGTCTTTGCCGCGGTGAAAGAGCTTGCTGAGCAGATGGGGAAAGTTCCTGTGGAAGTGAACGATTACCCCGGCTTTGTCGCGAACCGTATCCTCCTTCCCATGATCAACGAGGCGATCTACTGCGTATATGAAGGGGTGGCGGCCCCCGAGGACGTGGATACGGTCATGAAACTCGGGGCCAACCACCCGATGGGGCCCCTGCAGCTTGCAGACTTTATCGGCCTGGATACATGTTTGGCCATCCTGGAAGTCCTTCATGAAGGCCTCGGGGATCCGAAGTACCGGCCATGCCCCCTGTTGCGAAAATATGTCAACGCAGGGTGGCTGGGAAAGAAGAGCGGCCGGGGATTCTATCGATACGATCAGTAAATTGAAACGGGATGCGGTCCGGTCAGACCTTGAGGGCCCTCGGGATTCGGCGGGGCGGTACCGCTGACCCTGCGGACCTCCGGGCCACCGGGACCCGGACCGGGGCGCCCTTTTTCCGACTGTTAGGGTAGGGAACCAGCTGCGGGAAGGCCGCAAAGACCGATTGCACCGGCAAAGTGAACGAGCGTTCAGTCAGGATTCAAATGAATCGGAAAATGTGACGTACAGAGAGAGGGGGATCGGGCATGAACCTTTTACTGACCGAGGAACAGCGGGAAATCCGGGACGCCGTTCGGCGGTTTGCCGAAGAGGTGATTCGCCCCAGGGCCCCGCAAATCGACGAAGAAGACCGGTTTCCCCGGGATATCATCCAGAAGATGGCGGATCTTGGCTTTCTCGGGATTCCGATCCCGGAAGAATGGGGAGGCGTGGGGGCGGATTTTGTCTCCTACGTGCTGGCCATTGAGGAGGTGGCAAAAGTATCCGCGGCGGTCGCCGTCATCCTGGCGGTGCACACCTCTCTGGGGGCCCTGGCCGTGTTATACCACGGCTCAGAGGACCAGAAAGATAAATACCTCCGGGGGTTGGCTTCAGGGCGGCTTCTCGGCGCTTTCGCCTTGACCGAGCCCCAGGCGGGTTCAGACGCCGCCTCTCTTCAAACCCGGGCCCGTCGAGAACCGGGAGGGTATCGGATTGACGGACGAAAAGTATTTATCACCAACGGCGGCGAGGCCGATCTGTACCTCGTCTTTGCGAATCTCAACCCCGAAGCCGGGCGGCGGGGGATCACCGCATTTTTGGTCGAAGCGGACAATCAGGGATTGATTATCGGTAAAAAAGAGCGCAAGATGGGACTGAATGGGTCAGCGACCACGGAACTCATCTTTGAAGATTGTCGGGTTCCCGACAGTGCTCGCCTCGGCGGTGAAGGGGAGGGGTATCGCGTAGCCATGTCGTTGTTGGACGGCGGGCGGATCGGCATTGCCGCGCAAGCTCTGGGGATTGCAGAAGGAGCCTTGGAACTCGCCCGGGCCTATGTCAAGGAGAGACAACAATTCGGCCGGAGAATCGGGGATTTTCAGGGGGTGCAATTTATCCTCGCGGACCGGGCTGCAGAGATCGAAGCGGCGCGGCTAATGGTATACCGGGCGGCGACCATGCGGGCCAAGGGACTGCCCTGCGCCAAAGAAGCGGCGATGGCGAAATTGTACGCTTCGGATACGGCGATGCGTGTGACTGTCGACGCGGTGCAACTTCACGGAGGGTACGGCTATATCAAAGATTACGCCGTGGAGCGCTACATGCGGGATGCGAAAGTGACCCAGATCTACGAGGGGACGAACCAGATCCAGCGGATGGTCGTGGCCAAACACGTACTCGGGTCGGCGCAATGATCGCAAGGGGGATGGAGAGATGGAGTTTGTTCTGACCAAGGAACAAGAACAGATGAGGGAAGCAGTCCGGGCCTTTGCTGAGGAAGTGGTGGCACCCGGGGCGGCGGAACGGGATGAACAGGAGAGCTTTGATCGAGGAATTTTTGACAAGATGGCGGAGTTGGGATTGGCGGGTATCCCCTGGCCGGAGGAGTACGGCGGCGCCGGTCTCGACATGTTGACCTACGTGATTACCGTTGAGGAGCTATCTCGGGTAGATGCGTCGGCCGGGGTGACCATCTCGGCGCACACCAGTTTGGCTTCGTGGCCCATCTATCGCTTTGGGACGGAGGAGCAAAAGCGGAAGTATCTGCGCCCCCTGGCTGAAGGGACGAAGATCGGGGCCTATGGGTTGACCGAACCCGGAGCGGGCACCGATGCGGCCAATTTGCGGACCACCGCCGTCCGCGAAGGAGACCACTACGTACTGAACGGGAGCAAAATTTTCATCACCAACGGCGGGGAAGCGGATATTTACGTGGTATTTGCCACCACCGACCGGGAAAAGCGCCACCGGGGAATTTCGGCATTTATCCTAGAAAAAGGGATGCCCGGGTTTCATTTTGGCAAAAAAGAAAAGAAAATGGGCTTAAGGTCCTCTCCAACGATGGAGTTGGTGTTCGAGAATTGCATCGTCCCGGCGGAGAACCGGCTGGGCGAAGAAGGGTTCGGATTCAAGATCGCCATGATGACCCTGGATGGTGGGAGAAACGGAATCGCCGCCCAGGCGGTGGGGATTGCTCAAGGTGCCTTGGAGGCCGCCGTCGCTCATGCGAAAGAACGGGAGCAGTTCGGCAAGTCCATCGGACAGTTTCAGGCGATTCAGTTTAAGCTGGCCGATATGGCCACCCGGGTGGAGGCGGCGCGGCTGCTGACCTATCAGGCGGCCTGGCTGGAGGATCGGGGGCTGCCCTACGGCAAGGCCTCGGCGATGGCGAAGATGTACGCGTCCGATACGGCCATGTACGTGACCACCGAGGCGGTCCAGATCTTCGGCGGGTATGGGTATATCCGCGAATACCCCGTGGAACGGTTTATGCGGGATGCGAAGATCACTCAGATCTACGAGGGGACCAACGAGGTTCAGCGCATGGTGGTGGCCAGGGAACTGTTGCGGGATTGAGTCCGGGGCGAGGGGTGTCCAAGGTGCCGCAAAGTGTGGAGCGATGGGTTGAACGGATAAGGTCCGGGGATTCCCGGGCCATCGCCCGGGCGATCACGTGGGTGGAGGATGAGGCTCCCGAGGCCGCGGCGCTTCTGAACGCCCTCCGCCCGGTGGCCGGGGGAGCGTACAGAATCGGTTTGACAGGGCCCCCGGGGGTGGGGAAAAGTTCACTCACCGACCGCTTGATCCGGTTGTTGCGGGGGTTGGGTCATCGGGTCGGGGTGGTGGCGGTGGATCCCACCAGTCCGTTTACAGGAGGGGCATTGCTGGGAGATCGGGTTCGAATGGTGGATCATGCCTTGGATCCGGGGGTTTTTATCCGAAGCATGGGCACCCGGGGCCGCCTCGGGGGATTGGCCCGATCAACGAAAGATGTACTGGATCTTCTCGATGCCGCCGGTTACGATGTGGTCATCGCCGAGACCGTGGGGGTCGGGCAGTCGGAACTGGACGTGGTTCATGCGGTGGACACGGTCATCCTCGCTCTGGGCCCGGCGGGGGGGGACCAGGTCCAGATGCTCAAGGCGGGGATCATGGAGATTGCCGACATTTTCGTAGTCAATAAGGCCGACCTCCCCGGGGCCGATCGGACGGTCCGCCTCATTCGCTACATGGTGGACCTCGCCCATCGCCGGGGGTGGCGGCCCCCGGTGCTCGCTGCTTCGGCATCGGAAGGCCGGGGGGTGGAGGACCTGTGGGAACAAATCCTTCGCCACCGGACCTACTTGGAAGAGAGCGGGGAAGGCCGAAAACGGCGGTTGCGGCGCGTGGAAGACGCCGTGTGGGACCAGGTGTTAGCCCGAGTTCAGGGGGCTTTCCTACAATGGAAAGCGGCGCGGCCGGATTGGGAAAGGGTTTTGGAAGAAGTGGCAAACGGAAGGCGGGGCCTCGAGGACGTGGTGGACGAGATACTTCATTCCGTGGACTTTTCCGCTGGCAAGGCGGAGGGCGGTGTGTTATAATTCCCTTCTGTATGCAGTGAACCGTTCCAGTCGTCGCATTCGGTTACAAGAGTTCCGATGGGAAAGGGGGATCGCCGATGGCGGGGGAAGCCGTGGCGGGGTGGGATCCCGAACGTCTGGAAGAAGCGTCGTTCGTCGACTTGGCGTACGAAGTTCTGCGGGAAGGGGGCACGCCGACTCACTACCGCGACTTGTTGGCCGACGTGGCGCAATTGAAGGGCCTCTCCGACGAGGAGCTGGATGAGGTCATTGCCCGCTTGTTCACGGATATCAACGTGGACGGGCGGTTTATCCACTTGGGCGGCAACGTTTGGGGATTAAAACGCTGGTATCCCACCGATAAGACCGCAGACCGCAGCCTTGGCAAGAAGGCGGCCGCGGTCGTGGACGACGAGGAAGAAGAGGACGAAGATCTCGAACTGGTGGAGATCGACGAAGTCGAGGATGAGGAATCCGAAGATGAGGTCGTGGACGAGGAAGATGTGGACGACTTCGAGGAACTGGATGATTTGGAACCCGATGACGACGAGATCGACGACAGTGATGACTTGGACTTTGAAGACAGTGAGGATGATTATTGAATTTCGCCCGATTTCACTTGACGCTGCGGGGGCGAGAGGATACCATACGTAAAGTATGGGAAACGGTTGAGACGACGCCTGATGCAAATCAGGCTTTTTCTCTGTGCCGTGCGGCCTGGGAGGATGAAGAATGACCAAATATATCTTTGTCACTGGCGGCGTCGTGTCGTCTCTCGGCAAGGGGATCACCGCCGCCTCCCTGGGGAGATTGCTAAAAAACCGGGGACTCCAAGTGACCATTCAGAAGTTTGACCCTTACATCAATGTGGATCCCGGGACCATGAGCCCGTATCAGCACGGGGAGGTGTTCGTCACCGACGACGGGGCGGAAACCGATTTAGACCTGGGCCATTATGAACGATTTATTGACATCAGTTTATCGCAAAACAACAATGTGACCGCCGGCCGAGTTTACTGGTCGGTCATCCAAAAAGAACGCCGGGGCGATTATTTAGGGGGAACGGTTCAGGTCATCCCCCACATCACCAACGAGATCAAGGAACGGGTGTTCCAGGCCGGGCGGGACACCGGGGCGGACGTGGTGATCACGGAGATCGGGGGCACGGTGGGGGACATCGAAAGCTTGCCTTTTCTTGAAGCCATTCGACAGATCCGCAGCGATGTTGGCCGGGACAACGTTATGTATATTCATGTCACCTTGATCCCTTATCTGCGCCCCTCGGGAGAACTCAAAACCAAACCTACCCAGCACAGCGTAAAGGAACTGCGAAGCATCGGCATTAGCCCCAATGTGATCGTCTGCAGAACCGAGTATCCGCTCTCCCAAGAGCTTCGGCGGAAAATCGCGTTATTCTGCGATGTGGACGTAGATGCTGTGATTGAAGCACGGGATGCAGTGGTCCTCTATGACGTCCCCCTGATGCTTCAGGAGGAAGGCCTGGACGAGATTACGGTCCGGCACCTGAAATTGGACGCGCCTCCGGCGGAGATGGGGGAATGGATCGATCTCGTCAAACGGGTGAAAAATCTCAGGGGACGGGTCAACATTGCGCTGGTGGGGAAGTACGTCAGCCTTCGAGATGCGTATATCAGCGTGGCGGAAGCCCTTGCCCACGGCGGGTACGCCAATGATCTCACCGTGGACATCCGGTGGATTTCGGCGGAGGAGGTCACTCCGGACAATGTCGCCGAGCTCCTCGAAGGTGTTGACGGGGTACTCGTACCCGGAGGGTTCGGCGATCGGGGAATTGAAGGAAAGATTGCCGCCGTAGAGTATGCCCGGGTGAATCGCATTCCTTACCTCGGCATCTGTTTGGGGATGCAACTGGCGGTGGTGGAATATGCCCGAAACGTGCTCGGCTGGGAGGATGCGCACACCACAGAGATTGACGAATCCACCGGCCACCCGGTCATCGACCTGTTGCCGGAACAAAAAGGTTTGACCGACAAGGGCGGCACGATGCGCCTGGGCGCTTATCCGTGCCATCTCAAGGTCGGAACCAAAACCCACGCGGCCTATGGCGAGTCGGTGGTCTTTGAACGCCACCGCCACCGGTACGAATTCAACAATGCCTTCCGGGATGCTTTGGCCGACGCGGGATTGGTGGTGGCGGGCACTTCGCCGGACGGGCGTCTGGTGGAGGTCATTGAGTTGAAAGATCACCCGTGGTTTGTCGCAACCCAGTTTCATCCGGAATTCACATCGCGGCCAAACCGGCCTCAACCTCTTTTTCGAGAATTTATCCGGGCGGCGATGGAGTACCGGCAGCAGCGGCGGGCTTCCTCCACGGCCACCGGGGTTTGAGCTTGCCGAACCCCTATCCCCTTCCCAAAACGGGAGGGGGATATTTTATTCGGACAATTAATTGGAACCGGTTTTCGTCCAACCACGATTGTCGAAAAAGGAGATGTGATGTCGAATCGTGTCATGGAGGATTTTACAGTTGAGAAGCGAAATATTGACGAGGAGGGAGATGTCGAAAGGGGGAAAGGCCGTGTCTTCAAAGAAAATTTTAGTTGTGGACGACCAATTCGGGATCCGAGTACTGTTGAAGGAATTATTGGAACAAGACGGCTACAGCATTTATCAAGCGGCGAATGGACCAGGGGCTTTGCAGATTGTTCAAGATGAGCGGCCGGATCTGATCATCCTCGATATGAAGATTCCGGGGATGGATGGACTGGAGATCCTGCGCCACATCCGCGACATCGACCCCGCGGTGAAGGTTATCATGATGACAGCGTACGGCGAACTCGATCTGGTGAGAGAGGCGGATGAGTTGGGGGTGGTGGCGCATTTCACCAAACCCTTCGACATCGAAGTACTCCGGCAGGTGATTAGGGATCAGTTGAGCTGAAGGTCGTCCCTACATACGTCGGCGCCTGGACTCGCCCTGGCGCGACAGGTGAAAAATTCCCGTGATATAATGGCAGGGAACGGGCATGGCTGCCGATGGATTGGACGATATTTTACATTGGAGGGATGTTCGGTGCCGCTGGCCACATTGAAAGAAGTGCTGGACGACGCGTTTCGCAACGGGTACGCGGTGGGCCAGTTCAACATCAACAACCTGGAGTTCACCCAGGCGATTATGGAGGCCGCCGAAGAGGAACGGTCTCCGGTGATCTTGGGAACCAGTGAAGGGGCCATCAAGTACATGGGCATCGACTACACGGCGGCCATCGCTTTGACGGCTGCCCGCAATGCCACGGTTCCGGTGGTGCTTCACCTCGACCACGGCAGTTCCTACGAGTGGGTACTCAAGTGTTTGCGCCGGGGATGGTCCTCCATCATGATTGATGGCTCTCATCATCCTTTGGAGGAGAATATTCGCCTGACCAAGCAGGTCGTGGACGCCTGTAAAGTGTTGGGAGTGTCGGTGGAAGGGGAGTTGGGGCGGATCGGTGGAACAGAAGACGAGCTCACCGTCGACGAGCGGGAAGCGAGTTTGGTGCGCCCCGAGGAAGCCAAGCGGCTGGTGGAGGAGACAGGAATCGACGCCTTGGCGCCGGCCATCGGATCGGCTCATGGCCGGTACAAAGGCAAGCCCCAGCTGGATTTTGACCGTTTGGCCGCCGTTCGAGACCTGTGCAAACTGCCCCTTGTCCTCCATGGAGGTTCCGGGATTCCCGACGAGGATATTCGGAAAGCGATCAGCCTCGGGGTCGCCAAGATCAACGTGAACACCGAGAACCAAGAAGCGTTTACGGCCAAAGTTCGGGAGATTTTCGCCGCGGACCGGGAAGTCTACGATCCGCGCAAGTACCTGGGGCCCGCCCGCCAAGCCATTAAGGACACGGTCAAGGCGAAGATTCGCCTGTTCGGAAGTAACGGCAAAGCGTAATCGCCGGGGCGATGCGGTGCCGCCCATTATCGAGGGGGGATTCGGGTGCAGCTGTTTATCGACAGTGCGAATGTCGAAGAGATCCGCCGGGTCAGCGCCTGGGGGGCGGTGTCCGGGGTGACCACCAATCCCAGCCTCATCGCCAAAGAAGGCCGGGATTTTGTCGAAACCCTGGTTGAAATCGCCGGGATGGTGACCGGCCCGATCAGTGCGGAGGTTCTCTCCCTGGATGCCGAGGGCATGCTGGAGGAAGGGCGGAAGCTAGCGGCTGTGGCCCCGAACATCGTCATCAAGGTGCCGATGACCGCGGAAGGTTTGAAAGCGGCCCACGCCTTTGCCAAAGAAGGGATTCGGACGAATGTGACGCTGGTTTTCTCCACCAACCAGGCCCTTCTGGCCGCCCGTGCCGGGGCGTCCTACGTGAGTCCTTTCGTGGGCCGGCTGGACGATATCGGGTACGACGGAATCGCCCTTATCCGCGAAGTGGCGGAGATTTTCCGACTTCACGGCCTGGATGCGCAGATCATCGCCGCCAGCATTCGGCATCCCGTGCATGTCACCCAAGCCGCCCTGGCCGGGGCTCACATTGCCACGGTCCCCTTTGCCGTGCTGGAGCGGATGGTCAAACATCCGTTGACCGACCTCGGCATCGAGCGATTCCTCGCGGACTGGGGGAACCGCCCCACTCCCTGAGTCCCGGCCGACTCCCCTCTCCTCGCCCCGGCCGCGAGGCGGGGCGGCCTCCGCCTTAGGTACGGGTTCGCGCCGACAAAAGAAACGGGATCCAGCACAAAGGAGGCGGCGGTGTTGTCGATCACCGCATGGGTGGCGTGGGCGGCGGCGGTGGTGTCGCTGGGCCTTGCCGGTTCGATGATCAAACGGTGGGCGAAGCGGGGCGGAGCCCACCATTTTTGGTGGGCGGCCTCGTTCCTTCTCTACACCGTGGCGGCCTTCGGAGAAGGGTACGCCTTGGTTTGGGGATGGACTTCTGCGATTTATAAAATTTACTACTACGCGGCTTTGGTGCTGGTGGCGACTATGGCGGCGGGCGAGGTGGATTTGCTGGGAAGGGGCCGCCGGGGATGGGCCCAGTGGACCTTCACCGCGTATGTGGTCGTGGTGTCCCTGGTCTTTTTGGTGCAGCTCATCAGCTTAGGCCCCCTGGATATGACCAGATTCCGCGGGGCGGGAACGGCCATCGGCGGGGAGGCGATGCCGGGGTTGGTCCGGGCATGGTATCCTTTGCTTTTGTCCATGGTGGGGGGAGTGATCCTGATTGTCGGCCCCCTGTGGTCTTGGTGGGAGACCCGGCAGCCTTCGGGGCTTTTAATCGCCTTCGGGGCAATTATCCTCAGTGCCGCGGGGTCGGCGGCCAAGACCGGGTACCCGGCCCTCCTCCCGATCAGCGAACTGGTCGGCATCCTCCTTATTTGGCTTGGGGTTATGCGGGCGGGGTCCGCCCCGCGAACGGAGCAGCCGGACGGTAAAGGAGAGTGAGCGGACATGGACGCGAAAGAAATCATCGCGTTTATCCAGAACAGTAAAAAGCGGACGCCGGTCAAGATTTACCTGAAAGGACGGCTGGATGGAATCGATTTCGGGCCGGGGGCCAAAGCGTTTATCTCCGGAGATGTCGGCGTGGTGTTCGGCGAATGGGACGAGCTTCGGGAAGTGCTGGCTGCCCACAGGGAACGCATCACCGATTGGGTGGTGGAAAGTGATCGGCGGAATTCCGCGATTCCCCTCCTCGACACAAAGGGGCTCCAGGCGCGGATCGAGCCCGGAGCTATCATCCGGGAGCGGGTGGAGATCGGGGAGCGGGCGGTGATCATGATGGGCGCGGTGATCAACATTGGGGCGGTCATCGGGGAGGGTACGATGATCGACATGAACGCCGTGGTGGGCGGTCGAGGGATCATCGGAAAGAACTGTCACATCGGCGCCGGTGCCGTCATCGCCGGGGTGGTGGAACCTCCATCCGCTAAGCCCGTGGTGGTGGAGGATGATGTAGTGGTCGGGGCGAACGCCGTGATTCTGGAGGGGATCCGGGTGGGCCGGGGCGCGGTGGTGGCGGCCGGCGCGGTGGTGATCGAAGACGTTCCGCCCTACACGGTGGTGGCGGGGACTCCGGCCCGGGTCATCAAGCGGATCGACGAACAAACCCGGGCGAAAACGGAGATTAAGCAGGAGCTGCGGCAACTGTGACCCCGGGGGCTCTCGACCTGCAGGCGATCCGCCGGGATCTGCACCGCATTCCCGAGCCCGGATTTCAGGAGTTTGAAACCCAGCGCTATATCCTCAATGTCCTCGCCCGGCTGCCCGCCTCCCGAATCGAAGTGAAGACGTGGCGCACCGGGGTGTTGGTGCGGATCAAGGGCACGGCCCCCAGGCGGGTGGTTGGCTACCGGGCGGACATGGACGGGCTTCCGGTGGAGGAGGCTACGGGCCTAGCCTTTCGTTCTGTGCGTCCCGGTTATATGCACGCCTGCGGCCATGATGTCCACATGACCGTGGCCCTGGGGGTGGTGGAACACTTTGTGCACCACCCTGTGCGGGATGATCTGGTGGTGGTGTTTCAGCCCGCCGAGGAGGGGCCGGGAGGTGCCCGGCCCATGCGGGACAGTCCGGAGTTTTCGCGGTGGAAGCCCGATTGGATGGTCGCCCTCCACGTGGCGCCGGAATATCCTGTGGGGGCTGTCGCTCTCCGGGAAGGGACGCTGTTCGCGGGCACCTCTGAGCTGTTTATCGACCTCATCGGCCAGGGCGGCCATGCGGCCTTTCCCCATCGGGCAAAGGATATGGCGGTGGCGGCAGCCCATCTGCTCGTTCAACTGCAGACCGTGGTGGCCCGGAACCTCAATCCCCTGGATGCGGGGGTCGTGACCATCGGGAGGATGGAGGCCGGGACGAAGCAGAACATCATCGCCGAGCGGGCGCGCCTGGAGGGGACGATCCGGGCGCTTTCCACAGAGTCCCTCTCCCAGATGAAAGAGCGGATTGAGGCGCTGGTCCGGGGCATTGAAGAGGGGTTCTCCTGTCGGGCGACCATCGACTACGGAGCGAACTACCAGCAGGTGTACAACACGCCGGATTTGACCCGGGAGTTCATGGATTGGGCCGCCCGGGAAGGCGGGGTGAAGGTCATACCCTGCGAGCCCGCCATGACGGGCGAAGATTTCGGGTATTTTCTCGAAACGATTCCCGGATTTATGTTTTGGCTCGGCGTCGACAGCCCCGAGGGGCTGCACAGCGCCGGCATGAACCCCGATGAACGGGCCATCGACATTGCCGTCTCCTTGTTAACCCGATATTTTACATGGAAAATCGAACGGGATGCCGCGGTGTAAGCCGATCGCCCGGAGACTCGACCGCCGGCCGGCGGTGTTTCACGGTGTCTCGTCCGCAAGATGCAGATTGCCGCCCGGATCCAGCTGGCGAAGGACAGTGCGATAAGGGGTGTCGAGCCACAAGTTTGCCCGCTCCAGGGCTGCGGGGTCGGCCTGTTGTAGGCTGTCCCGCCACCGGTCCGCGGTGAGGACCGCGCCCACGTGTTGACGGTAGAGGGTTTGCAGCCAGGAGAAAAACCGGTCGTCCCCCATGGCCTGGCGCAGATCCCGGTACATGAGGACGGGGCGGAGATATTCGAGGAAGTAATACTGCCATTCGGTGTCAAAATCTTCATAGGGCCGCTCCGTTGCCCCGAGGTCCCGGGTGGGAAGGGCAACGCCCGGGTGGCCCGGCGAATAAGACCGACCTTCCCGGAACCAACTCGTCAGGCGATTCATGGCCGCTTCGTACGCTTCCGGGCCGTATCGGCTTTCTTCATAAAGATAGGAGCTGTAATCCGCCAGCCCTTCATCCATCCATGGCGTCAGCCCTTCGTAATCGCCCACGGCGCTATACCACCACAGATGGGCGAGTTCGTGGGCCGTCCACCGGTCGGCGTCCTGCTCGGGCATCTGCCCGTTCCACAGGTCAACGTCGATCAGCGCTAAATTTGGCAGCTCCTGGGCGAAGGTGGTGCCGGGCGGAGTCTCCACCAAGGCCACCGCATGGGTCGGCAAGGGGCCAAATCGGGCGCGGTAAAGGTTCAAGGCCGCCGTTGCCGTGGCTTCAAGCGCAGCGCGGTGTTCCGGGGCGAGGAGGCCGAGGTGGACCGTCAAGCCGTCAGCCAAAGTCAGGGTTGTGTCCTGGTACCCCGCCGACCCCACCAGGGCAAAATTGCGCAGGGCGCGTCCGTCCATCTTGACGGTGACCGTCCCATCACCCGAGGGCACGGCGCTTTGCGCCGGGGCAGAGGCGTACCAAGTCATCCCCTTCGGTGCCGTCCATGTGACCCGGTAGTCCGCGGTGTCGACGATATAGGGTTCACCGAATCCCTTGGACGGAGGTGGAGTGATCCAACCTGTTTGATCCAGGGATGCGAGGATGGGATACCAATAGGCGAGAATCCATACCCCGTCCCGCTCCCCGTAACGGGTCCCGCCGCTGGGGATGTCTGTGGTAAACTCCAGGGTCAGCCGTTTGGAAGTCCCGGACCCGACTTGTATCAGCAGTTGTTCCCCCAGCACCTGATAAGGGACGCTCTTTCCATCTCGGTATACCCCGTGAACCTGAATGCCGCCGGGATTTAGGGGATAGAGATAGAAGTGGACCGGGCTCGGCAAGGGATCCTGCCATTCCACGGTTTCTCGGCCGCGGATCTGATGTTGTTCAGGGTCTAACTTGGCCTCGATCTCATAGGTGATGGGTGCAGCGGTCTGCGGCTTTCCGGGAGCGACATCTCGGGCAGCGGGCTCTTCCCGGGAGGCAAAGGCCTTGGCCCATTCGCTTGCAAAGGTCCTATGCGCGTAATGCGCGGCGGCTGCAGCCAATTGAACCCAGGAGCGTTCGGGATAAGCGGCGGTCTTGACCACCAGGGACGTGGATCCCAGGGCGATCAAGAGGGCTAAAGCGACGCCGATCCACCTCCGCACCCCGACCACCTCCGTACCCGAAATTCATCTCGAATATCGAACCCGTCACTTGATAGATTCATATCGTATGGGTCGCTTCCTGCCTGGGCGTGCTTTTGGAGACGGCTTTGTCGTGCTATAGTTAAAGGTGGAGAGCGATCGTAGGGAGGCGGACCGGGTGGAACGGGAATTAGCCATGGAATTGGTTCGGGTGACCGAGGTGGCCGCCCTGGCCTCGGCGCGGTGGATGGGCACCGGCAAGAAGATGGAGGCCGATGACGCCGCCACCACGGCGATGCGCCGCATGTTTGACACGGTGAACATGAACGGTATTGTGGTGATCGGTGAAGGGGAGATGGACGAGGCCCCGATGTTGTATATCGGGGAACACCTCGGAACCGGGAGCGCCCCGGAGGTCGATGTGGCGGTGGATCCCTTGGAGGGCACGAACATCGTCGCCAAAGGATTGTGGAACGCCATTACGGTGGTGGCAGCGGCGCCCCGGGGAACCCTGCTGCACGCCCCGGACATGTACATGGAGAAGATCGCCGCGGGCCCCCGGGCCAAAGGAAGGATCCACCTGGATGCCACGGTGAAAGAGAATTTGATGGAAGTCGCCAAAGCCAATGATAAACATATCAGTGAAGTGGTGGCCATCCTGCTCGATCGCCCGCGCCACGAATCCTTGATTGAAGAGATCCGCAGTGCCGGCGCGCGGATTAAACTCATCACCGACGGAGATGTCGCGGCAGCCATCAATACGGCTTTCGAGGAAGTCGGAGTGGACATCATGTTCGGGACCGGCGGAGCTCCGGAGGGGGTCCTGGCTGCCGCCGCGTTAAAATGTCTGGGCGGTGAGTTCCAAGGACGCCTGGTTCCCCAGGACGATGCCGAGCGGGAACGCTGTCGGACGATGGGGATCAGTGATCCCCGGAAGGTGCTAACCCTGGAAGATTTGGTGCGCGGGGACGATGCGATTTTTGCCGCCACCGGGGTCACCGAAGGGGAATTGCTTCACGGCGTGCGGTTTTTGTCGAAAAACACGGCCAAGACACACTCGCTGGTCATGCGTGCGAGAACGGGCACCGTCCGGTTCATTGAAGCGAGACACCGGTTGGACCGCAAACCTCATCTCGTTCTTCGCTGATGGCCGGCTGCCGGTTTGGCACCGGCCCCAACTGCCTCCTTCCATTCCACCTTCCTGACAAGGTTTCACCGATTCGAAGCTCGCCGTTTGTTCAACGTTGGCCGGGTTCCCGGGCCGGGCCAGGTTATGCATGAAATTATCCGAAATGCAGGTGACAGCATTTGCACATTGGGGAATTGGAATCGAAAAAACTCACCGAGTTGTATAAGCTGGCGAAAGAATACCAAATTCAGCATTATGGCCAGATGAAGAAAAAAGAATTGATTTTTGCCATCTTGAAAGCGCTGGCCGAACGGGACGGGTTCATGTTTGCCGAGGGCGTATTGGAGATCATGCCCGATGGCTACGGATTTCTGCGGCCCATCGGCTATCTGCCCAGCAATGAGGACATCTATGTGGCCGCTTCCCAGATTCGCCGGTTTGACCTGCGGACCGGGGACCGAGTGTCGGGAAAGGTTCGGCCGCCCAAGGACAACGAGCGGTATTTCGGTTTGCTGCACGTCGAGGCGGTGAATGGCACGAGCCCGGAAGCTGCCGCGGAACGGCTGCATTTTGCCGCGCTGACCCCGCTTTTTCCGAATAAAAAGCTCATCTTGGAAACGACTCCGGACCGGCTGTCGGCGCGAATCATCGATCTGATCGCTCCGGTGGGGCTCGGCCAGCGGGGGCTGATCGTCGCGCCGCCCAAAGCCGGGAAGACCCTTCTTCTCAAAGAGATCGCCAACAGCATCGGCACCAACTATCCGGAGATCGAGTTGTTTATTCTGCTGATAGACGAGCGGCCGGAAGAAGTGACCGATATGCAGCGTTCCGTCAAGGGCGAAGTGGTGGCCTCGACCTTTGATGAAGTGCCCGACAATCATATTAAGGTGGCCGAGCTGGTTCTGGAACGCGCCCAGCGCCTGGTGGAGCACAAGCGGGACGTGGTCATTCTCCTGGACAGCATTACCCGCCTCGCCCGGGCGTACAATTTGGTCATTCCCCCGAGTGGCCGCACTTTGTCCGGCGGAATCGACCCCGCCGCGTTCCACCGGCCCAAACGCTTTTTCGGAGCCGCCCGGAACATCGAGGAAGGCGGCAGCCTGACCATCCTCGCCACAGCCCTCATCGACACCGGATCTCGAATGGACGATGTGATCTACGAAGAATTCAAGGGAACCGGCAATATGGAACTTCACCTCGATCGGCGCCTGGCCGAAAAGCGGATTTTCCCGGCCATCGACATCCGGCGCTCGGGCACCCGGCGGGAAGAGTTGCTTCTCACCCCGGAGCAACTGGACCGCCTTTGGGCCATGCGGCGGGCCATGAGTGATACCCCGGACTTCACCGAACTATTCCTGAAGAAACTGAAAGAGACAAAGACAAACGCCGAGTTTCTGGCTACGCTGGATGTGCGGGAGCGCAGTGCCCGGGCTTAAAGGGGGCCTTAGACTTTTCCAGACCTCCCGCGACCGCCCCGAAGGTTGCGAACGGGTTTCATCGCCTCAGCGAATTCCCATGGCCATTCGCCAGGTGAGCAAGATCTCTTTGGCTGCACGGTAAACCCCAGCTTCTCCGGCGGCAATGGCTTCATCCAATGTGCACGGTCCGGGTACCGCGCTAAAACAGGCCGCGGGCCCGATCCGGCGAAGCTCATCATATCCAGGCCCCAGTCCACCGGACAAAATCACGACCGGCACACCCAGGGAAGCGGCGATCTCCAGCACGCCCATTGGCGTTTTTCCGCGGGCGGTCTGGTGGTCGGTATTTCCTTCTCCTGTCAGGACCAAATCTGCGTCCCGCACTCGGTCGGGAAGCTTGACCGCTTCGGCCACCAAGCCCACGCCGCGTTCCAGGGAGGCGCCGAGCCCGGCCACCAGACCGGCCCCGAGTCCTCCCGCCGCGCCTGCCCCCGGCAGATCCAGGACGCTCCGCCCGGTGGCGGCCTCAAGCAACCGGCCAAAATGTTCCAGAGCCTCGTCCAACGCCCGCACCAGTTCGGGAGTGGCGCCTTTCTGTGGGCCGAATATTGCGCTGGCGCCCTGGGGGCCGATCAAGGGATTGTCCACGTCGCAGGCGGCCCGGACCCGTACGCCAGCCAGCCGGGGATCCAGGTGTTGAAGATCGACCCGGGCTGCCCGGGCCAGGGCGAGACCGCCGGGAGGGAGATCCTGGCCTTCCGCATCGACGATCCGGGCTCCCAAAGCCTGCAACATACCCGCGCCGGCATCGTTGGTCGCCGACCCCCCCAGGCCGATCAAGAGTGTATCACATCCTTCGTCCAGAGCTGCCCGGATTAACTCGCCGGTACCGAAGGTGGACGCCCGGCCGGGATCCCGCCGATCCTTTGGGATCAAGGGCAGCCCCGACGCTTGGGCCATCTCGATCACCGCCGTGCGGCCGTCCCCGAGGATGGCGAAGGTGGCTTCAACCGGGGCGCCGAGCGGGCCCGTCACCCTGGCTTGCACACGTCGGCCCCCCGTCGCGGCTGCCAGTGCGTCCACCGTGCCTTCGCCGCCATCGGCCATGGGGATCTCCTCCACCTGGGCGTCTGGGAACACCTCCCGGGCCGCCCTTGCCATGGCCGCCGCCACCTTCACGGCGCTTAGACTACCTTTATAAGAATCTGGAGCAATCACAATTTTCATACACGATCACCCTTTCTGCACGGTGAGGCGCTGGAGCCCGGCCTCCGCGGATTTTGTTCAGCATGAGAATAACGGGTTGAAGTGGAAGAACAAGAGTTTTCCGGCAAAAGATGCGAAGAATTCGCCTTTGTTCCAAGCCGTAACGTGTTGGCCGTCCCTTCTTCATGATACAATAAAATTGCAGGGTGCCGCGGACCCAATGCCTTTGGTGCCCTCAGCCCAAGCAAGGGGGATGAGTGAATGATGTACGGATATGGACCTGGTGTCGGACCGGGCACAGATTGGGGGTGGTGGCCGATGGGCATGTTTGGCATGATGGGACTTGGCTTTCTCCTGTGGATTATCATTGTGGGCTTGGTGATCTGGTTTATCGTTTTCTTGGTCAGGCGGTACGGTGGACACGCCGCTCCCGGGGGCGGGTGGTCCGGCGACCGGGCGGAACAGGTGCTGCGCGAGCGCTACGCCCGGGGAGAGATCGACCGAGAAACCTTTGCCAATATGATGAAAGACCTCCAAGAGCATCGGCCAAAATGGTGAGGGGGGCGGGCGAACTTTCCATTGCGATCTACGGTGCGATGGCGATATAATGTACCTTGGCGCTTTCGTTTTGTGCGGAGGTGTCCGAGGAAGGCAGGTGAGTGTTCGTGAAGGCTGGAATTCATCCGGAGTTTAAGATTACAAAAGTGACGTGTGCCTGCGGGGAAACTTTTGAGACCGGCTCGGTAAAAGAGAACCTGCGGGTGGAGATCTGCTCGAAATGCCATCCGTTTTTCACCGGCAAGCAGAAGTTTGTCGACACCGGCGGGCGCGTCGAGCGGTTTAAGAAGAAATACAACATGTGAATGGCCATGCGGCATTCCGCCGATGAGCCGGCTCCCCGGATCGCTTCCGGAAGGATGGGAGTCGGCTTTGTTGTTTCAATCCTTTCTCACCTGGGCACATTAAAGCCGAGGTGAGGAGGTGACGCGATGAGGCAGAGGCGGAGAAATTGGCGGAGCGGTGCCGCTGCGGCGGTGGGGGCGGTCCTGGTGATCGCGGGATGCGGGATCGGGCAGCCCGGTGCCGGGGCACAACCCCCCGCCGCGCCGAAGATGGACCGGTCGCGGATCGATGTGGACGGCGACGGGGACCGCAACCGTTGGGCACACGGACAAGACGTGCTGAACCCGCCGGTTAGTCTGGGGACCCTGCCATCTCCCCGCTCCGGTGCGGGTGTGGCCGGCGGAGAGGCGGCTTTGGCCGACCGATTGGCGGATGTGGCCTCTTCGGTACCCGGGGTGCAGTCGGCGACGGCAGTGGTCCGGAATCACCGGGCTTTCATTGGAATTCGCGTATCCATGCCCATTCGGGACGCTGAGCGCACGGAGCAAGTGAAAACCGAGATTCGCCAGCGGCTTCTGATCACGGCGCCGGTCATCAACGAGGCGCATATCACCGAAGACCGGACCTTGCTGCGGCAGATTGAAGACGTGGCTGACGCCGTGCGGGCGGGAAGACCGGTGAGCGATTTTCAGTCGAGGATCGACCAGTGGCAGCGGCAGATTCCTGCGGTCAAGCCCAAACTCGAACCCCCCGCGCCCTCCCCGGCCAGGAATTCGGTCAACACACCGCCCACTCCGGCACCTCCCTTTCGAGGCCCGTGACCCCGGACTCAAAACGTGAACATGCACAATCAAAGCCACCGGTGTCGGTGGCTTTGTAACGTTTATCGGCTGATGGACCGTCCGCCAGGCCCCGAAGCCGTGCGAAACCGCGGCCAAAAGGCCTTGAGGTGACAGCGGATCGTCGTCCGGATCGTCTCTGCGGGGAAAGATTCAAGAGCGTTGTAGCGGGCAAGCCCGTCGTACACCGCCTGCACCAGCTCCCGGGTGCGGGCCGGAGATTCCCCCAGTTCCGGTGCCAACTCCTTGGCCCATTCATCAAGTTCTGCCTGATTCACCCTACTCACCCCCGAATCGAAACACCGATCCCCATTGTACAACCAATTGACCGGGGACGAAAGAGGAAAATCCCGCATTTTCGCCTCCTTCGGTTTTCCCGGCCAGGGAATTCCTTTATAATGTTAGAATGGTATCGTTTATGTGCGGCTGGGCGATACGGTCAAGGAGGAATGACCATGTGGGACAAACTTCAGGCGATCGAGGAACGCTATGAGGATCTGAGCCGCCGCCTGTGCGACCCCGACGTCCTGGCCGATCCGGAGAAACTGCGGACCTATTCCAAGGAACAGGCCGATCTCGAAGAGACCGTTCAAACGTACCGGGAGTATAAACAGGTGGTTTCCGCTCTCCGCGAGGCCAAAGAAATGTTTGAAGAGCGCCTGGACGAGGAGATACGGGAATGGGTGAAATCGGAGATTGCCGCCCTGGGGCATCGGCGGGAAGAGCTGGAGGCCAAACTCCAGATTCTACTTTTGCCCAGGGACCCCAACGACGATAAAAATGTCATCGTGGAGATCCGCGGCGCCGCCGGCGGCGAGGAGGCCTCTTTGTTCGCCGCCGACCTGTTTCGCATGTACACCCGATATGCGGAGCGCCAAGGATGGCGGGTGGAGATGATCGATTCTCACCCCACCGATCTTGGAGGCTTCAAAGAAGTGGTCTTCAGCGTTCAGGGCCGGGGGGCTTACAGCCGGTTAAAATTTGAAAGCGGGGCCCACCGGGTCCAGCGGGTGCCCACCACCGAATCCGGAGGCCGCATCCACACGTCCACGGCCACCGTGGCCGTCATGCCCGAGGTGGAAGAGGTCGAGGTGGAGATCCACGACAAGGATCTTCGCATCGATACATTTTGTTCCACGGGTCCGGGGGGACAGAGCGTGAACACCACTCAGTCCGCGGTGCGGATCACCCACCTTCCCACCGGCATCGTCGTGTCCTGCCAAGATGAGAAATCCCAGCTCAAAAACCGGGAGAAAGCCATGCGGGTCCTCCGGGCGCGGTTGTACGAAAAATATCACCGGGAGCAGCAGGAGGAGTTGGCCCAAACCCGTAAAAGCCTGGTGGGCACCGGGGACCGCAGCGAGCGGATTCGCACGTATAATTTTCCCCAGAATCGCGTCACCGACCACCGCATCGGCCTGACCCTCCACCGCCTTGACGCCGTGCTCGACGGCGATTTGGACGAGATCATCCACGCCTTGATCGCCGCGGATCGAGTGGAGAAATTATCCATTGCCCAGTGAGGAACCTCCCCGTGACCGTTCACGAAGCATTGAAGGCGGCCGTGGCGCAGTTGCGAAAAGCCGGGGTGGAGGATGCTCGGTTGAGCGCCGAGGTGCTCATCCAGCGGGTGCTGGGCGTGGGCAAAGCGCATCTCTACGCTCATCCGGACCGGGTGCTCACCCCGGAAGAGGAGCGGCGGATTGCCGAAGGTGTCAGCCGCCGGGCCCGTCGGGAGCCCCTGCAGTACATCACCGGGGTGGTGGAGTTTTACGGGTTGGAACTCGAAGTCGGCCCCGAGGTCCTCATTCCCCGCCCGGAGACCGAAGGGCTGGTGGAGCGGGTTCTGGGGTGGCGCTCCATGTGGGAACGCCCGCTGATCGCCGATGTGGGTACAGGCAGCGGCGCCCTGGCTGTGGCCCTGGCTCACCACTGGCCCGGGGCCCGGATCGTGGGCATCGACGTATCACCCGGGGCGTTTCAGGTGGCTTCCCGGAATATACGGCGGCACGGGGTGGCGGATCGGGTCACCCTGGTACAAGGGGATCTCCTCTTCCCGTTGCTCGACCATAAGCAGCGAGCGGATATCGTCGTCTCCAATCCTCCGTATATTCCGTCCGGGGAGATTGAGGGCCTGCAGCCCGAGGTGGCCCGGTTCGAACCCCGGGCGGCCTTGGACGGAGGCGGGGACGGCCTGGCGGTGTATCGGCGCCTCTTCTCCCAGTTGCCCGAAGTTCTCGCCCGTCCGGGCGCCGTGGCGGTGGAGGTGGGGGCGGGCCAAGCCGGCGCGGTGCGCCGCCTTCTGGAGGAGAGCCTTCGTCACGTGGCGGGCGGCGCCGCCGATGTCCAGATGGAAACGGGGACAGACCGGGACCTGGCGGGCATCGAACGGGTGGTCTGGGGCCGCTTCTCATAACGGCTTCTCTATCAGAATGCAATCATAGGTTTGCAAGGTTTAAGATTTTTCCCCGCCGGCCATACTGCTGGTACGACAGCAGCGGTGAGGCGGGGGGATGAGCCGTGGAAGAGCAAGAACAGCAACCGAAACGTCCCCGGCCGTGGGCGGTGTGGCTGTGGCGGGTCACGGTCGGTCCTTTGGCCTTGGCGCTTACACTGGGGGTGGGGTGGATCGGGGCTTTGCTTCCCGATCGGTCCTGGAGGCCCCAAGAAGGGCCCAGCGGGGTTCCGGTGACCGCTGCCCCGGGCGCCTTTACCCCAGGGGCACATCCCGCCGGGACCGCCTTCTCGACGGGTGGACAACTCCCCCCTCTGGACGCGCCGGGCGGGGCGGGAGGCAGCGACGGGGCCGTTATTCCAATCCCGAATCAGGCGATCCGCCTGCGGATCATCGCCAACAGCGATCGCCCCGAAGACCAGGCGGTCAAACTGAAGGTTCGGGATAAGATCATCCAACTGGTGTCCGATCACCTGAAGGGCGTGACCACCGCCGACGAGGCCCGGGCCCGGCTTCGCGCCCTGGTGCCCCAGGCGGAGGCGATCGCCCAGGAAGAGGTCCGGGCTGCGGGGTTCCACTACCCGGTGCGGGCGGATTTTGGAATGGTGCCCTTTCCGACGAAAATCTACGGGGATCAGGTGTACCCCGCCGGTCGTTACGAAGCTTTGCGGATCACGTTGGGAAGTGGCCTGGGGACCAATTGGTGGTGTGTGCTCTTTCCGCCCCTGTGCTTCGTCGATTTGACGAACGGCGACGCGGTTCCCACGTTCCACGAAAAGGGGAACGTCACCACCGTGGAGTTGCCCGGTGTCGATGGTCATAAAGAGCCGGTGGTCATAAGGTGGTTTATTGTTGAGCTCATCATGAAAATCGTGGAATGGTTCCGGCATCTATGGTGATGGGGGCTTGAAAATGGAAACCAAGTGGATGCGTGTGGCCGCGGCCCTGGACGATCCGGAAGGGTTGAAAAACGATCCGGCTATCCTCGAGGCCGCTGCTTTTTTGTCCCGGGGAGAAACGGTGGCATTTCCCACAGAGACGGTCTACGGGCTCGGGGCTGACGCCCTGGATCCCGCGGCGGTTGACAAAATCTACGTCGCAAAGGGCCGCCCCGGGGATAATCCGCTCATCGTACACATTGCCGAAAAGCGGCAAGTGGATGACCTGGCCAAAGAGATTTTCCCGGCGGCCGAGCGGTTGATGGAAGCGTTTTGGCCGGGTCCACTGACCGTCGTTCTCCCCGCGGCGAACCGGGTGCCCCGGCGCACCACCGGGGGCCTGGATACGGTGGCCATCCGCATGCCCGCCCATCCTGTGGCCGCCGCCATCCTGCGGGTCGCCGGGATTCCGGTGGCGGCGCCCAGCGCCAACCGCTCGGGCCGCCCCAGCCCCACCACGGCCAAGGACGTGTGGGAGGATTTGGCCGGGCGCATTCCCCTCCTGGTGGACGGCGGACCGGCGGGGATCGGCGTGGAATCCACGGTCATCGGATGGCCCCAGGGCCGGCCGGTGATTCTGCGGCCGGGGGGCATCAGTCCCGAAGAGCTGCAGGACGTGCTGGGGGAGCCGGTGGAACTGGACGCCTCCTGGAAAGCTTCCGTCGACCGCCCTCTGGCTCCGGGGATGAAATACCGGCACTATGCCCCCAAGGGGCAGTTGTATCTCCTGCGGGGCGATCTGGATACCGCCCGGGCGGAGATCGTGCGCCGGGCGACGGACGACCACGCCGCCGGCCGCCGGGTGGGGGTGTTGACCACCGCCGAAGGGCGGACTGCGTATCCCCCTTTCTGCGAGGTGGTGGCCTGCGGCACCCGCCGGGACCTGGCCACGGTGGCGGCCGGCCTCTTCTCGGCCCTCCGGTTTTTCGATCACCGGGGATGTGAGGTGATCTACGCCGAACCGTTTCCTCCGGAAGGCATCGGCTGGGCCATCCTCAACCGCCTGATCAAGGCGGCGGGGCACCGGGTGATTCAAGTATCCCGGGCGACATGAAGGGCGGCCATTCCGATGGCAAAAGGGACAGTTTTATCAAGGTGGTCCTCACTCCATAATTCCCCCTTGCAGGACTTGCGGGCGGCCCCGCCGTGGCCCCGTGATGTCTAACCTTCGGCGTGTCCGCATAGACATGGTCCCAGACGGGCGGGACGACCCCGACCGATGCGGACGAAGGGATGACGGCTATGGCGGAGGTTGGGTACGGGATCGGCATGGTGCCGGAGGAGTGGGCCACCTTGTTTTTGCTGGCGGTGGCCTTGGGGTTGGATGCCTTTTCGGTGGGGCTGGGCGTGGGGTTGACCAAACCTCGCCCGGCGGAGATTCTGCGAGCCAGCGCCGCGGTGGGCGTCCTCCACGTGGCTTTTCCTATGGCGGGTCTCAGCTTCGGCATGAATCTCCACTATGCCATCGGCGATGTGGCCCAATGGCTCGGATCTGTGGTTCTCATCGTGATCGGAGGCCACATGATTTGGCACTCCATGCGGGAAAAAGCGGAGGATTGGATGCGGTCCGGGGTCAGCTACGGCTGGCTTTTGTACGCCTTCGGGGTCAGTCTCGACAGCTTGACGGCGGGCTTCGGGCTGGGGTTATTCAATGTGAATCCCTGGGGCGCCGCGGCCCTTTTTGGCGTTTTCGGGGCCCTGTTGTCCGCGGCGGGGCTGAGCGCGGGGCAGCGGGTGGGCAGGTGGCTCGGAGGATACAGTGAAGCCGTGGGCGGGGCCCTGCTCATCGCCGTGGGTTGCCATTTTCTGTTGTAGAGGGGGCCCCGGCGGTGGATCCGGTGTTGTGGATCAGTCTATGGTCTGGGATGGCCACGCCTCTCGGGGGGTTGTTGATTTTGTCTCTCGGGGAGCGGGCCCGGCGGTGGTTGGCGCTGTGCCTCGGAATTGCCGGAGGAATAATGGCGTCGGTGGTGGGGATCGACCTGTTGCCCTCAGCGCTTCGCCACGGGGGGCCGGCGGCTTTTTGGGGCGGGGGCCTGGCGGGGGTCGCTTTTATGAGTGTGCTGCGCCGGGCGGTGGAGCGCGGGATGGACGGATGGAAAGGCGATTTTGAGCAGAAACACCTCATGAGGTTGGGCTGGTTTCTCGCCTTTGCCATCGCCCTTCACGATCTGCCCGAGGGCCTGGCCATCGTGGCCGGTGAGCGGGTGGCGCCCTCTTTGGGAGCGGTGTTGGCTCTGGCCATCGCCCTCCACAACGTTCCCGAGGGGATGAGCATCGCCCTGCCCCTTCGCATGGCCGGCCTATCGCCGCTCATGGTGACGGCGGTGACCGTGGCAGCCGGGCTTGTCACACCCTTGGGGACGTGGATGGGGATGAACCTGTTTCAGGCCGGTCCCGCCGGGGTCTCCTACGCCCTGGCCTTTGCCGGGGGGGCCATGGCTTATGTGGTGGCCCGGGACATTCTGCCCGAGGCCCTGGAAGAGGACTGGAGGGAAACCTTTGCCGGCATTGTGGTGGGGGCGCTGGTGATTCATTTTGCCGCCCGGTTACATATGTGAAGGGGCCGATTGGATGCTCAGCGGCCCAGCGC
>NZ_JAILZZ010000086.1:0-6047 GCF_023512215.1 Kyrpidia sp.
GAAGTACACGTATTCAGCCAACCCGTAGCCCGATTCGTGAACGGCGAGCTTTTCGAGAATCGGTGCATATTCGCGGATCCATTCGATAGCCTGCTCGAAAGTTACCGAAGGATACATTTCCGCCATGCACTCGGCGATATACTTTTCGCCCTTCACGTCTCTTCACCTCCTGACGCAGGACCGAAATACTTGATTTCCTCTATTCGCAGTATAGCATCAGCAACATCCGGATTGCAAAAGGCGACTTGGGTTCCCAAGTGGGCTTCCGACAGACGATACCCGGCAGGAGCAGTGGTGATGAACTCGTGAAATCTGCCAATTTGGTCTTGGAAGGATTTGACCGCCCGCTCGTTGAACCGTTCAATCCAATCCACAATTGAATTGTCGGCAATTGGCCCGCGAACAATATCCGCATGATTGCCCCTGCAACAATCCCTGCACAGTTTCAATCTGTGGTACAGTACGTATTCGGCCCAGTCCAGAGTTGCGTGTTGGAACAGGTGCACATGGGCTTTTACAGACCGCTTGTGCACGCCAACAGTTATAACCGCCCCGGTCTTGCTCGGGGATCGAAAACTGAGGTGCTTTTGCCACTTGTACGCCCGGTCGAAACTTGTTGTCGTGTAGAACGCCGGGCCAAAATCCGTGGCAGGACGCCATTTCCTCGGATCAATCAAACCGTTCCGCATCATTTGATCCGCCGCTTCCTTGGTTGTGCCATGATACAGCCTGTCTGGAATGGAAAACACGCAAATCGTCCCCTCGTTATTCCAAACGATCAACGTCTGTCTTCATACCGCGCCCCTCCAACCTCTTTCTTCGCCGCCCGGATGTCAGCCTCAATTTCTTCCTCCGAAACGTCCGCCCCAACCCTGTTCCTTACTCGCTTGACAAGCGCTTCCATCTCCGCTTGCCAATCCGAAGGTTCCTTGAGCCGGTCCCGCAAAAATTCGTCCACGGCTTCGCGCACCTAATCAGATACGCTCTTGTTCTCAGACGCCGACAGATGTTTGAGCAGCCGCAACTGGTCTTCGCTGAGATAGATGTTTGTTCGTTGCATTATGACCCACCTCCGGATGTTGTTTCCCTTATTATACATCATGGTGTATATGTGCAGCTCTCTCCGTTGGCGTGTCTGAGCAACCCCTCCTCAAAAACATCTCGGGGCCGGGAGAAATCGCGCCGCATCTTTCCGCCCGTGGTACAATATCCTTGCCACCAACCAAGCGGAAGGAGCGAACTGCCAATGGCCGTCACCAAGGAAGAACTCCACAGGCTGGTCGACCAAATCACGGACCCCGAAGACCTGGAAATCGCCTACGAAGCGCTGCGGGCCGTCGTCGAAAGCGACCGGGACCAGTCGTGGTTCTGGACCGAATACTGGCAGGCAGGGGAACGGGAGGCCGACGAAGACAAGGCATCCGGGCGGATCAGCGGGCCGTTCGATACTGCCGGTGAAGCTATGCGGCACCTTGACCGGGTGGCCGCCAAGGGCGACAGCGATGAAGATTGAAACCACCCGTCGGTTTGACCGGCAATACGCGAAACTTGTCCGGGCCAATCCTGACGTCCGTCCCGCTGTCCTTAAGACCCTCACGCTTTTGGAACGCTTCCCACCCGCCCATCCCTCGCTGCGGTTCAAACGGGTACGCGGAACAGACGGCCTCTACGAGTGCTCCGTGAACATGGACATCAGGATAACGCTTGAATTCGTCGGAAACGACACCTTCCTGCTCCGCAACATCGACCATCACGACCCGGCTTTTCGACGCTAACCGAAAGGAGGAACCCACATGCCCCGCCGACGCCTCACCGCCGCCGTCACCAAAGAGGGCAAATGGTACGTGGCCCGCTGCCTCGAAGTGGAAGTGACCAGCCAGGGCGAGACCCTTGAAGAAGCTCTTGCCAACCTCCGCTAGGCCCTGGAACTCTATTTCGAGAACGCGTCAACCACCGACCTGCCGGACACCGGCCCGATCATCGCACCCGTGGACATTGAGGTGAAGCAGGCTTGAACCCGCGCCTGCCAATCGTGTCCGGGGCGGAAACCGTCACGGCGCTGGGCCGCGCCGGATTTATGAAGATTTAGAAAGTGAGCCAAAAGGGAAGCCGCGTGAAAGTCCGGCGCAAGGACGGCAGGCAGGCCATCGTTCCGTTGCATGACGAACTGGCTCCGGAAACTCTGCGGTCGATACTCAGGCAGGCCGGGATCTCCGTGGAAGAGTTCCTGAGATTGTTGGAGAACTGAATCACACTCCTTCCAAGATTCTCACTTTATGCTGGAGGAGAGAGAAATCCTTAGAAAATCTAAGAGAAACCCAGGCCCCTTTCGGCGGTTGCGCCATAGAGGCCTTCGATGGTTTAGGGAACCAGCAACGCCTTAATGGCACGGCGCTCGCTCATCGCCCGATACCCCTCGGCCACTTGCTCCAGCGGAAGCCTCAGGTCAAAAACCTTCCCGGGGTTAATCTTCCGGTTCCACACCAGGTCAATCAAGTCAGGCAGATAACGCCGTACCGGAGCCGGCCCTCCGTGCAGGTGCACCTGGCTAAGAACACTTCCTGCCCGTTGAGCTCCACCCCGTGCGGCACGCCGACGAAACTCGTGTAGCCACCCGGGCGCGTACTGTACACCGCCTGCATCATCGATGCCTGCGTACCGACACACTCGAGCACAGAATCCGCACCAACACCATGCGTCAACTCCTTCACACGAGCCACTCCTTCGTCACCACGTTCAGGAATGATGTCGGTTGCGCCATATTCCCGAGCCAAGTTCTGGCGGACCGGGTTGCGGCTCATCACGATGATCCGCTCCGCCCCCATTTCCTTGGCCGCGATCACGCCGCACAACCCAACCGCGCCATCGCCCACGACTACAACCGTGGAGCCGTGCTTCACGTTGGCCGCGTCCGCAGCAAACCATCCGGTCGCCATCACGTCAGACAGTGTCAACAGACTGGGAATCAGATCCTCGGGTGGGTATTCTGGTGTCGGAACGAGCGTACCATCCGCCAGAGGTACACGCAACCGTCTGGCCTGCGCACCGCCAACCGGCTCCCTGTGCTGACACGAGGACGGGTACCCATGGTGGCAGATGACGCATGTGTTGTCGGAGGCAAAGAACTAGCCGATGACGAACTGGCCCGGTTTGACCAACTTAACTTCGCTGCCGACCTCTTCGACCACGCCACAGTACTCATGGCCCATCGGGGTCGGCCGTGTGAGCGAGCTGATCCCCCGATACGGCCACCAGTCGGGACCAGAAACGCAAGTCGCGACAATGCGAATGATGGCATCCGTCGGTTTCTGGATGATTGGATCTGGCAAGTCTTCAAACCGTACATCCCCGGGAGCGTACATGACCGTACCTTTCACGCTACAACTTCCCCTTTCACTCGGATAACCTCAACGTTCATCCCGCCGCGTTTGCGAATACGAACAAACGCACGATGATGACCCTGCCCCAACCTGACAGGGCCATCTTTTGGTCAACGGTCGATCTGGCGCATCAAGTGTTCCGGATAACGGGGCCCAGACACCTTGTCCGGTGCCAGTGCCTGGTCCAAAAACGCCATTTCGTCCGCACTGAGGGTGATGTGCACCGCCCCAACATTCTCCTCTAGGTACTTGCGGCGCTTGGTGCCAGGGATGGGCACTATGGCCTCCCCCTTATGCAACAACCACGCCAAAGCGATTTGCCCCGGAGTCGCTCCCTTTTGCGCCGCCAGCTCCCGGACGACCGCGGCCGCCCGCATGTTGGCGTCAAAATTCTCTCCTTGGAAGCGCGGGTCACCCCGGCGAAAGTCGCCTTCCGGGTACTCTTCAGCCCGTTTGGCTGTTCCGGTCAAAAATCCCCGCCCCAGCGGGCTGAAGGGCACCAGGCCGATGCCGAGTTCACGCAACAGCGGGATGATGCGCGGCTCCAGGTTCCGCTCCCAGAGGGAATACTCGCTCTGAAGCGCCGAGATGGGGTGGACGGCGTGCGCGCGCCGAATTGTGTTTTCCCCCGCCTCCGACAGGCCGAGGTAGCGCACCTTACCTTCACGCACCAGGTCAGCCATGGTGCCGACAACCTCCTCAATCGGTACATCGGGATCGACCCGATGCTGATACAGGAGGTCGATGTAATCCGTGCCCAACCTGCGCAGAGACGCATCAACGACTTCCCGGATGTGTTCGGGCCGGCTGTTCAACCCCACATTCTTGCCGTTCTCAATGCGAAAACCAAATTTCGTGGCAATCACCACTTGGTCGCGGCGTCCCTTCAAGGCACGCCCCAACAACTCCTCGTTGTGGAAAGGGCCGTAGACCTCTGCGGTGTCAAAGAACGTAACACCCAGTTCAATTGCACGGTGAATCGTCGCGATGGACTCCGCGTCGTCCGGCACACCATAGGACTGGCTCATGCCCATGCAACCAAGCCCAATCGCCGATACTTCGAGCCCTTGACGACCCAATTTTCTCTTTGGCAGCATGCTTTTCTCTCCTCCCATTGGACATTCCATCCGTGCTTCCTAGGCCCGGACGAATTACAGCTCTTGGCGCGTCGGACGGAACAGGATCTCGTTGACGTCCACCTCTTCCGGCTCATTGATGGCATAGGCGACCGCCCGCGCGAACGAATCAGCGGGGATGGCGTACGTAGCGTAAAACTGGTGCATCTCGGCGGACACGTCCGGTTCCGTGATGCTGTCAGGCAGCTCCGTGTCGACCGCACCCGGAGAAATCACCGTCGTCCGGATGTTGTACGGTTTGACCTCCTGGCGCAACCCTTCCGTCAGGGCGCGCACGGCGTGCTTGGTCGCCGCGTAAACCACGCCTCCAGCGCGGACCTTGTGTCCCGCCACGGAGGAGACGTTGATGATGTGCCCGGACTTCTGCGCCTTCATATAGGGAAGTGCCGCCGCGATGCCGTACAGCACCCCCTTGATGTTCACGTCGATGGTCCGGTTCCAATCCTCGATTTTCAGGCGCTCCAGCGGCGAATGGGGCATCAGCCCAGCGTTGTTGATCATCACGTCGAGCCGCTGGTACGCCTCCACCGCGGAGTCGACCAGGTGCTTCACGTCCTCGTACCGCGTGACATCCGTTTTGACCGCGAGGGCCTGTCCACCCTGTGCCTTCAAATCATCAACCAGCGCCCGAAGGCGTGCATCACGCCGTGCCCCCAACACCACGATAGCTCCCTGGGCCGACAGATGGCGCGCGGTGGCTTCGCCCAGCCCGCTGCTGGCGCCCGTGATGACGACGACCTTTCCCTGGATTCGATTCTCCATGCAAAACACTCCCTTCCGACGTTGTTGACCACCTAAACCTCGCCTATCGTCTGTACCTGCCAATCCATCGATGGAAGACGAACGCCACCAACAACGCTGCGGTCCCCGCTACTGCACCCATCCAACCGATGGCCATCAAGTCGCTAGACTGCTTGGTCTGACGGAACATACCGTTCGCTTCTATACCGATAAGGGACTGGTCCCAAATGTACAAGTAAAGAAGGCGGGTCGTCAATCTTGTGTTCCAGCCACTTGTAGAACCGCTTTCCCTCTTGCGCTCCCCATTTTGAAAGCTTCCATCCCGTCCGCGCTCCCCACTTCGAAACCTTCCACGCATTCTATGGTCGAGCCATTGACCGCCACGCCTCCGGCTGCTGCACCAGCGGCAGAACCGAACTGTACAAAGGAAATGCTCAAACTCAGGGTAATGCCGGACGCCTCAGGTGCAAGTAACAACAGGTTATAGTTCTGCACCGGCCCAAACGACCATACTACAATGACCGTACAACATTCGAGTAACACGAAGTCAAGCTGACGATCAAAATCTTGAGGTGTTGTACGATGTACACTGTGAAAGAAGTCGCTAGACTGCTTGGTCTGACGGAACATACCGTTCGCTTCTATACCGATAAGGGACTGGTCCCAAATGTACAGCGTGACAGCCATAATAACCGTCTTTTCGATGACCAGTCGTTGGATTGGCTGACGGGCGCAAAACTATTTGAAATAATGTGTAATGTCAGTAAAAAAGGCGGGTCGTCAATCTTGT